>DATMMJ010000439.1:0-13286 GCA_035569795.1 Puia sp.
ATGCGTCATTTTCTTTTACTGAAATAAAATCAATACTGAAACGGCCCAGAACACCTTTCTTTTTTAAAGCAGTAGCAATAGTTTTCCCCAAGCGACCGATCTCGGCCCGGTAAGATTCATCGCTAGGAAAATGGGCCCCAACAAAAACCTGACCGTTTTCCCCGCTTAAAACCTGGTCATGCGTAGAGATAACGTCCACTTCGCCCATAGGGTTTATCCGGCATTGCACCGAAGGGGACGCTTTTAGTTCGCCTTCTATAAATGCTTCTACAATTCCACCCATCTGTCTAAACTTTTGCAAAAATGTTTCTGTACTCATATTTTTTGCAACCGGGATTATTTCTTTATACAGGTTCTTGTGTATCCAGTCAAATAACTCTTTACTGGTCACATGCTTTGGATATTCTAACAGCGCATTGCCGTCTCCTGAAAAACCATCGTTCATTTTTATGACTGCTTTTTTTAAACCGGGGTACATATCTTTTAATGCAGCCACGGCATGCACAATGTCTTCATATGTGCTTAGATCTTCTGCACCCGGTGGCATATGCACGCCTGCATCCAAAAAAATTTTCCGGCTGCCACTTTTGGTGCCCCAATAGTTCAACGAAGGATCGCAACCGTAGATGGGGATGCCTAATCTTACTGCCAGGGTTCTTTCAAAATCGGTAGTATTAAAGCAGGCGATATGCGCCACGTGTTTGCGTGGAATACTTTGTTTTATCCTTTCTATCAGGCGGGTTCTATGCAATAATTTTTCCGTAAGCGAAACCGGCGACATATCATAACAACTAAGCAAGGTCAGTCTTTCTCTGGCATGATTTCCTGTGATCCCCGGTAATAAATGAAGATAATAATCAATTATAACAGGGTCAATGGGCATACTGCTAGCATAAATTACATGAGTACGCGGCATGCGCAGAAGCATAAGCAGGCAGAGCAGCCTTTCCTCATAATACAAAGCGCCGTCTATTTTCGCCAGCACCAGCTGATCAAGCGTAAGGCTTGGTATCGCCACTATTGTTTTGGATGCCAGTTTATCTGCAAAAAACAATTCAAAATCGTTGGAAAACCCTTTTTGTATTTTTTTGAATAGCATCAACTCTTCGGGAGAGCCTGGTGCGGGATGGCTTCCGGAATTATGATCCGGTAACATTTGTTTGGTTCGCAATTGTTTTTCGCCCATAATAATACGCATTGCACTAGTGACAAGACAAGATTATGCTTATTGCATAAATTAAACCTGAGACTGGTCATAATAGGGATTGATATGAATCATCTTATGCAAAATCAAAAGTAATTCTATTAACTGACATCCGGGTATTTTCAATCCAATTGGATTACAGCATTTGCAAAATCAGAATGAAAAAAAATATTTACATTCAGCGTATTATTTCAAACCGTCAATCAAAAAATTATGCTTGTCAGGATTTTGCTCTTATTTATTTTCATTGGGGTTATCAGGAGTGGTTTTGCGCAGCAAAAAGAAATATTGATTTATCATCCCATTCAAACCGATAAGAGTGGCAGGATCATTCCCTGGTACGATGAAAACCGGGGCAAAGCATATAATCATATCATAAATATTGTCTGGAATTTTTGGGATACCATGCGTCGTGATATGAACGGATTGCCTTATTACATGAACCACCAGGTGTGGAACCCGGAATTCAATGACCCAAGAGGCATTGGCGGTGATCAGTTTGCGATGGCGATTTCTTCCTGGCGTTTATATTATGCTTATACCGGAAATGAAAGAGTGAAAGCGAACATGTATTTCATTGCTGATTACTATCTCATGCATGGCTTGTCCGCTGCTTCCGCAAATTGGGCCAATCTGCCATTCCCGTATAACACATATATCTACTCAGGGATATATGATGGCGATATGAAATCAGGAAAGGATATTTTGCAACCTGATAAAGCTGGCTCTTTCGGACTTGAGCTGGTACATCTGTATAAAATCGGAGAGAATAAGCAATACCTGGAGGCAGCTGTTAAAATTGCAAATACTTTATCCTCGCACATTAAACAAGGCAATATCAATTATTCGCCTTTGCCATTTAAAGTAAACCCATATACTGGGGCAACGGAACTTTTGCGCTACCATGATTTTACGGGAACATGGATTGATACAGCAGGTTACACCACCAACTGGGCTCCCACTTTGCAATTGTTCCTTGACCTGATCGCCCTGCACAAGGGGGACAGCAATGCTTACAAATCGGGTTTCGATATTTTGTTGAACTGGATGAGATCCTTTGCAATGAAGCAAAACAAATGGGGACCCTTTTTTGAAGATGTTGATTGGTGGAGCGAAACGCAGATCAATGCAATGACTTTCGCACGTTTCATCATGGAGCACCGTGAATATTTTCCAGACTGGAAAAATGATGTCCAGAAGATCATCGCCTGGGTGCACGAGCATTTTGCAAACGATCAATGGAAAAAATTTGGGGTAATTGTTACCAATGAGCAAACAATTTATCAAACGCCGGCCAACAGCCATTCTGCGAGGCAGGCTGCCGATGAGTTGTTGTATGTAAGTTTAACAAATGATAGTTCCATGTATGAGAATGCAGAACGCGAATTGGACTGGGCCACGTACATGGTGGATTTTGATGGCACAAACAAGTTCCCTACAGATGAGCCCTGGCTCACGGACGGTTATGGAGATTATGTAAGGCATTACCTGAGAGCTATGGATGCCAGTCCTGGCTTGACTCCCCCAAGTGAAGATCATATCATTTCCTCAACTTCTGTCATCCAGGAAGCTGATTACGCAGGCCATCTTGCAAAACCTGTTTACTTGCGTTTTGAAAATACAGATAGCAATAAAGTCCGACTTTTTTATCGCTGCTTTGATACGGCTGGGACAGAGAAAATAAAATTAAAAAAGAAACCTTCATCTGTGTTGCTTGAATACAAACTTTTAGAAGAAAATAAAACCAAAGAGGGGTATGAATGGAAACCCATGGACGGCGGAGGTCTGCTGGTTATTCGAAGGATGAATGGGAAAAAAGTACTGGTAATGAAATGATCCTATAGTTACCTATCCCATAAATTTCCGTTTTTTATCTTTACAAGACGCAAGCGATAAAAAATTTCATGAGTAATAATGATTAAAAACATTTCTTCATTTATAAAAATAAAACCTGCAGTTGCCGTTGGTTTTCTGTTCTCTACTTCAAGTCTTTTATTTGGAACTTGGGTTGCTTCGATACCTGGTATTAAATCCAGGCTTGGTTTTTCAGATGGAAGTCTTGGCCTGTCACTGCTCCTTTCGCCACTCGGAGCTATAACTGGCATGTTGCTGTCTACAAGAGTGTTTAGCAAAATACAAGTGGGCAAATGGATGTTCCGAGGCTACATTATATTGTGCTGCATCATGATATTGCAAATCAATGCAGTGAACAGAGTGATGTTCTGGGTATGTTTGTATTCGTTTGGCACAATAAGCTTTTTGAATGGCGTGTCGACGAATGCTACCGTGAACATGCTTGAAAAAAAATACAACAGACTTATGATGAGCACCTGTCATGGCATGTATAGCCTTGGAGGGGCGGTGAGTGCTGGCCTTGCAGTAATTTTGTTTTCCATTCATATTCCTAGTGGTTGGCAAATTGTTATTATTGCTAGTATAATTATAGTGGTAATTTTTTCAAATAAGCATGTTTTGCTTGGCAATACTGCCATTATACATTCAAGGTCCGGAATTAAATTGCCTTCACTGACCATACTAGGGATATCTTTTATTTGCATGGTCAGTTTTATGGCCGAAGGTTGCGTGGCAGACTGGAGCGCTATCTATTTTAAGGAAGTGCTGCATTCCCCCAAAGCGCTGATAAGCCTTGGGTATGCAGGTTTTTCGGTGGCTATGACCCTTGGAAGGTTAAATGGCGATACTCTTATCTCCAAATTTGGGAGCAAAAGAATTGTTATTGCAGGTTGCTTACTGGCAGCAATTGGTTTTGCAATGGTTGTCTTCGTGGCTGTTGTTATCGTTGCGATTACAGGGTATGTCTTGGTTGGGTTTGGTTGCTGTTGTATCGTGCCCGTATTATTCCGGGCGTCTGCAAATATTCCGGGTGTAAGCACTGTAGAAGGCTTTGCGATGGTTACAACCGGAGGCCTTATCGGGTTTCTTACAGGGCCATCCGTAATTGGTTTTATCTCGGAAAAAACTGATCTCTCAAAAGCATTATCCCTATTGATCTTGATGGCACTCCTCGCTGCGTTCGCCGCATCAAAGAATAGATTTCTTTTGAATAAAGATCAAATGACAGAATCATTGCCTTACGACGAACAAATCTATTGATTGTATTATGGCAAAAGAATGGTAAGATGCATAAACTCCAAAAAAAACAACTTTTTTCACAATACTATTTAAATTTGCAATAGATATGTATATTGCGGAATTGCCATCATTCAACAAAATCAAAATACCCGCATGCGTAATTCCTATTCAACGATTGCAGCTTTTATAGTCTGTGTATCTATAGCAGCGTGCAGCAAAAAAAATACTACATCTTCCTCCCCATTGCCTGGTGTCAATATTTTCGACATTTCGCAAAACAGAACCACCGCAAACTCGGTTTTTCATTTTACTGTCTCCCTGGCTACCGCTTCTGCATCGGACGTTTCAGTCGATTATGCAACTGTAGCAGGTACTGCAATTGCAAACACGGATTTCAAACCTGTTTCCGGAACGCTAACAATAACTGCTGGTTCGCTTTCCGCTAATATAGATGTTGAGATCATCGGCGATAGTTTGCGGCAAGCTAACCAAACCTTTTTGGTGCAATTAAGCAACCCCAAGCACTGCACCCTGATCGAAAGTCAGGTAACAGGCACGATAGTCAACTCAGACCTGCTCTATTTCCCTGTAGATAATACCGGCTATTCAACTCCAAATATTTACGCAGGGTACACTCTTAAGTGGAGCGACGAATTTAACGGCAATCAGATTAACCCGAATAACTGGACTTTTGAAACAGGAAATAATAACGGATGGGGTAATGCTGAATTGGAAAATTACACCAGTAGCACAAACAATGCATTTGTGTCACAGGGCAATCTGATCATAGAAGCAAGACAGGAACCAAGTTCTGGTTTTGCTTACACTTCTGCCAGGATGAAGACGCAAGGAAATCAATCTTTTACTTATGGACGTGTTGATATCAGAGCAAAGCTTCCAAAAGGACAAGGCATGTGGCCTGCACTTTGGTTGCTTGGGAATAATATCAATTCAGCTGGTTGGCCTACTTGTGGTGAGATAGATATGATGGAATTACTGGGGCAAGCACCAAATAAGGTTTATGGAACAATTCATTGGGGGGCCAATTTTGCTAACCATCAAAGCATTGGCACCAATTATATTTTGGGGAGTGGTTCTTTCGATCAGCAGTTCCATGTTTATAGCCTGATTTGGAGACAGGATAGCATTAATATGAAAATTGATGATCAGCAGTTTTTTGGTGCTTCCAGAAATGAAGTGTCTAGCCCTTATCCCTTTGACAATCCTTTCTTTTTTATCTTCAATATTGCAGTGGGCGGCAATTGGCCAGGAAGCCCTGATGCAACCACAGTTTTCCCGCAAAGAATGATAGTAGATTACGTCAGAGTGTTCCAATAATTTGCCACCGTTACTTAAGGGCCAGCATGCAATCAATCATTTTCGCATAAGCGAACCCCTCGTGCGTTCGCGATGCATTTTTTCGGCCTGAATTCAGACTCCTGAATGCATGTGCTGCTAATCACCTATTGCTTGCGGGGAAAAAATCTTCCGAGTTCACTTACAATATAACCGGGTCTAATAAGGTATATGCATGTAGACCAAGCAATTCCATCGCTTTTGATAAACGCGAGTAATTTTCACTCACCCCATCATACAAGATTGAAAGAATCCTCCCGGAAATTCATATATGTATAATACTGCTTATGATTGCGTTAATTCGTGAATACTGTCCCATTGGGTTCGCTTCAGAGCCTTCTTATTTAAGCATAAAATGGTCATTATTCTCCCAAAAATGGAAGAAGTTCAGCCTAAAAATTACGCTAGTCAATGATTATTAAACACTTGTAACACTGGCATTTATATTGGTTTAAAGAAGCGTAGTTCTGATGATCCTGAATAAAATTCAATCCTGTAAAATGAATAAGACTTTTACCAGCTCAGCAAGAAACGAAGAAGGATATCTGTCAATAGTCAAAAGGATTTCCCTGCTGACTATGCCGGCATGTACACCCATGTTGCTCTTATTGATTTGGGCGACCGCATCGCAGGCGCAGACTGGCTATCTTTATATCCATACAAAGGCTTTAAGCCAGGATCTTAATCAGCCTTTTACTTTTTCTGTTTCCGGCGGTAGTACATCAGTCCCCAATTTTTCATTAGAAGACCAGGCATTAAATATTGAACCCACCGATATTGGTGCCGGTAACCAAACAGGTAACGGAGAACTTTGGGTCGTTGCAGGTGCAACCCAAGGTGCTAATGGCGCAATATATCACAGAGCGCCCAAGGGCACGAAGTGGAATCTTATTACTGGTCAAACGGGTTCTGCAATTGATGGTGCAGACCTTGGACATTTTGTAATGGTCAACACTGCCGGTGATGCATATGCTTACGATGGCATTGATTTCATCCAGATATTTAATCATTTAAAATACGGTACAAAAGCAGTAGACATCGCAAATAATGGCAGCATAAATTCATGCGCTGGTTTTACAGCAATAGTTGATGCTAATGGCCATGTATGGAAATATACTGGCGACTACGCCAAGATTTTTAGTTGGAAAGATATAACGCCTAACGATAATTCGAAGGTGACATTTAAACGCCTTGATATAAATCCTTCTAACAACGACATTGTGCTCAATGATGCAGGAGGGAATGTAACAAAAATTAATTCCTCAGGCTCAGGCTCGATATATTATGGGCGAACAGGTGCTGCACCCAGCCAATCGGGAGATGTGACTGTTGATGGTAATGGAACAATGTATTCTGTGCAAAAAGATGCGCAAGGAATGGATGCCTCATACAGGTATAATGGTACGACCTGGGTGGAAGAGCCTCAAACGGGGCTGCATTATTTTCTTACCAGCAGTGATGCTGCGCAGATATGGACGATAAGAGGCTATACCGCTGCTCAATCAGCCTCTTTTGCCAATCCCTCTACCATCTACACAAGGATGGGTAACGGCACTGGAACCTGGTTTGATGACGAGCGAGTGCAAATTATACAGAATGATAATGCCATTATGATTCCAGTAACAGCTGGCATTTACAATATATCTGAATCTCAAGTTGCCAATTGGAATTTGCAGGACATACGAGTGTACGACTCTGCTTCAGGTAGCACCACAAATGTCGCTGGCAACAGTGCTTCCGTTGTAGTAAATGCAGGCCAAGTAGTACACGTGGTCTTCATCAATGGCCTGGTGGCACCTTTCCCAATGCCGGAAGGATGTGGCACGACAAGTATAATCCAGAATTTTGGCAGCGGGGCGACCAATACTAAAGGTGGCCCTTTAACGGGACTTACCAACTATCATTATTACAGCAATACAAGTTTAAATACGACTCCTGAAGGGTACTATTCTTTAACCCAGAACTCAAAACAGTGGTCAAACAATACTTTAAGAGATCATTCTGGTCTCAATGGGGGATATTTTCTAATAGTAAATACTTCTTATGCGGCCGACCAGTTCTATAGACAGCGAATTACGGGCCTCATTCCAGGAGGAAATTATGTGCTTACATTTTGGGCGGCCAACCTTTCCACCAATTTGTCATTAATGCCAAATATCCTCGCAAAAATGACAAATATTTCTTCAGGTGCGGAACTGGGATCAATGGCCACCGGCGCTTTGCCTTCAGACAATGGTTGGCATCAATACTCGTTATCTTTCACAGCAACTGTCAGTATTACGGATCTTTTACTTCAGAACAATGCTCCCGGAGGGTTTGGCAATGGCTTTGCAATAGATGATATCGGCATTTCACAATCTTGCCCAGTGCTACCTGAAACGCTTATAGATTTCAAGGCTGAAAAACAGGTTAATAACTCCGTGTTAAGCTGGGCAACGACTTCCAATCTTAATTTTGACCATTTTGAAATCCAAAGGAGTACGGACGGCATAGCTTGGCCTACTATCGCGAAAATAAATGCAGATGACAAAGGCAACATCCAGAATAAATATGAGTTCTCAGACAATTTGCCTTTGGGAGGTATCAATTACTACAGGGTGAAAGCAGTATCGTCGAACGGAATATGGTTATTCAGCGATATAAAAGAGCTTCAGTACAGTAACGTTACACAATGGGCAATATCAATGTACCCCAATCCGGTGATATCAGGAGGGACAATAAATATCCAAAGCAATGAGCCGCTGCAAATGATCCGTGTTTTTGACATCAACGGCAGATTGGCTTTTGTTAAGAATATATCTTCAAGCAACGGCCAGGGTGATACAGGGTATGTTTTAGATACCGGCAGTCTTCCTGCGGGAATCTGTTTTGTGCAGATTGCTAATAGCAATGGTGCGATCAATAGCCTTAAATTGGTAAAGAGGAATTAATAATAAAAAAAAGTTTTTACTTGGTAAGCGGACTTGTAAAAGGTTCGCTTTTTTTATTTTTATAATTCATAACCTCTCAAAACGATACAACGCTTTTCTGGATCGCACGTACTAAAAAAATTATGACGGGTCGCTTAACGCTTATTGATGATCCGGCTTTTTTAAAGGCGATAGCTAAAGGAAATTGTTTTGGACCAAACAGAAACTGCACCAAAGGGCAGGGTATAGGTTTATTAATTTCACAAATGCAAAGGCATACCTGACTAGAAATGCTCTAAAAAAACAGTGGGCTAAGATACAATAAACTTTAAACAATTTTTTGGGTATTAAGCGTGCCTTTTTGAAAATATGACTAGCTATTCCTTTGCCTAAAATAGTTGTGATTCGTATTGCTAAACATTTGAAAAAATCTTGATGGAGTTACAACTTGGTGATGCAATACCTTAATTGTACTCATTGCCTGCATTTTGCATTTTATTGCGTATATTTCATACTCTTAGCTTAATTGTGTTTCAGTCATAAATTAACGTATATGCACAAACGCTCTTTTTTAAAGGGACTGGCGCTGGCCGGAATGAGCGCACCTCTTTCCAGTAACGCTCTTGCGAGATGGGCAAGCACAGTAAATAATCAGCTCGCGGGCAACGTCGCACAGAATGATGATTTCTGGGTTTCGCTGCGAGCAGGGTATAAGCTCAAGCCTGAGTACATAAATCTGGAGAACGGATATTATAATTTTCAGCCTGAAGAATTGTTGGAAAATTTTATCAGCAAAGTGCGCATGGTGAATTATCAAGGTTCTTATTACATGCGGACCGTGCAGTTTGAAAATAAAAAAAACATTGCGACCCGAATAGCAAAATTGGCTGGCTGCCCAGCGGAAGAACTGATTATTACGCGCAACACAACGGAATCCCTTGATATGGTTATAGGCGGCCTGCATTGGAATTCAGGCGATGAGGCGGTGATGGCAGAGCAGGATTACGGATCCATGCTAGAGATGTTTAAGCTGGTTGCAAAAAGATATGGAGTGGTGAATAAAATTGTTTCTGTTCCCAACCATCCCGTTTCTGATGAACAGATTGTTGATCTTTACGCCAAAGCCCTTACGGGTAAAACGCGTCTGCTTATGATTTGTCATATCATCAATATCACTGGTCAGATATTGCCTGTAAGAAAGATTTGTGATATGGCGCACAGTAAGGGTGTCGATGTTATGGTTGACGGCGCTCATGCCATTGCACATATACAATTTTCTATAACAGATCTGAACTGCGATTATTATGCAGCCAGTTTGCACAAATGGTTAACCGCACCCCTTGGTGCTGGCATGCTTTATGTGAAAAAAGAAAATATTGCTAAAGTGTGGCCTATACTTGCCGAAGGGGAGAGAAACGAAGATGATATATCACGGCTCAACCATATCGGCACCCATCCGGTACATACGGATTTGGCTGTTTCCGGTGCTATAGACTATCATGAAAAGATAGGTGGAGAACGAAAGGAAGCACGCATGCGCTTTCTTCAGCAATATTGGACTCAAAAAGTCCGCGATATGCCGAAAGTGGTATTGAATACTCCCGCCGATCCTGCCCGCGCCTGTGGCATCGCCAATGTGGGAGTGGAAGGGATCAAGCCTGCTGATTTAGCTACTATTTTGCTTACCAGATATAATATCTATACGGTGGCCATTGATTACGCCAACGTACATGGTTGCAGGATCACTCCGAATGTATATACCACAACCGATGAATTGGATGTGCTGGTGAAAGCACTCAAGGAATTAAGCGCGTAACGGTCCTGCAATTTATTTTTTCAGCTCTCAGGTAAGCATCTGCGTTAACACCGATAAAAATAATTGGATGCATGAAATATCACAGATTCTTCATCCTACCTTTATAATTGTCCATCGCTGATAAAATTGTAACTTTTGGAATCCGAAAAGCGGTTTATTATTATTTCTTAACTAAACAATTTTTTTATATGCGCTCAGCAAGATGTTTGCTTTCTATCCTTATTATCATACTTCCTGTACTTATTTATTCTCAGGATGAAAAGATAGACACGGCCATGGTGAGACGGATTCGTGAAGAAGGCCTTGATCATTCCCAAGTCAGCGAGATTGCACATTACCTCACTGATGTCTCGGGATCAAGGCTAACCAATTCATCTGGGTATCGGCGTGCAGGGAATTGGGTGGTCAGCACCTTGCAACATTGGGGGCTTGAAAATGCAAAGCTTGAACCATGGGGAGAATTTGGATTTGGATGGGATGTTGAGAAATCAACCCTTAGTTTGAAGATTCCGTACTATGAACCACTCATTGCTTATCCAAGTCCGTGGTGCGGCAGTACAAATGGGGCTGTGGGTTCTGATGTATTTTTGTTGGAATCCAACGATTCTGGATATATTGAAAAAATAGCAAGCCAGATCAAGGGTAAAATTGTGCTCCTGCAAAGCAGGGACTCGGTGCTTCCCGGTGATTTTAGTCCGGATGCATCTCGTTACAGCGACACTGAACTAGTGAAGTTGAAGGATACATATATGATACCGCCAGGAGCACTGAAGATGTTTATGCCCATTATTACTAAAATGATCCGGGAAAGAAAACTTCTAATGCAGAAGGGTGCCCTTGGAATACTTTCAGTAAGCTTCGGTAGCACAGGGCGGGACGGTACAGTGTTTGTTGATGGATTTGGAGGGTACCTTAAAAATGCGCAACCTCAACTACCTGAAATGATACTTTCATCTGACGCGTGTTTTAAGATAGAAAGGCTCATTCACTCAGGCCACAGGGTCCAAGTGGAGATGGAGGTAAGCACCCACCTGCTTAGCGACGACACGCAAGGATATAATGTGGTGGGCGAGATACCAGGCACTGACCCATCCCTGAAGGCAGAAGTAGTGATGCTGGGCGGTCACATGGATTCATGGCAAAGCGCAACCGGAGCCACCGATAATGGCGCTGGATGCATCGCAGCAATGGAAGCGGTAAGGATTTTGAAATCCCTGGGTGTTCGGCCCAAAAGAACTATCAGAATTGCATTATGGGGTGGGGAGGAGCAGGGACTGATCGGCTCTTTCCATTATGTGAAAAATCATTTTGGTGACCCGGCAAATATGCGCTTGAAACCGGAGCAAACCAAGATATCTGCATATTATAATCTAGACAATGGCTCTGGCAAAATCAGAGGAATATTCGATCAGGGCAATGACGGCGTAGTACCCATTTTTAAGAAATGGCTTGAGCCTTTTTATGATTTAGGCGCAACATTTGTCACCCACCACAATACAGGCTCCACAGATCATCTTTCCTTCGATGCAGTAGGCATTCCTGGCTTCCAGTTCATCCAGGATCCTTTAGATTATGAAACGCGCACGCATCATTCAAATATGGATAATTATGACCATTTGCAGTTCAATGACCTGAAACAGGCGTCAACCGTCCTTGCAGCATTTGTGTATAACACAGCCATGAGAAGCGAAAAGCTACCTCGCAAACCCATGCCGAAACCTGAAAAGTTTATTTTTGAGGAGTTTGAAGACGCGTTGAAATAATCAATAATGCTATTACCTATTTATTTTTTAGATGAGGAAAATATTGTGAAAGATTGCCGCCTGTTGCTTTGCGATATTTTTTGACTGACAAGAAAAAATGGACTCATAGAGTGAGTTAGCCCGAAAACTAAAATTGAGGAGATTTCAGAAAAAGTAATATATGCCTTCTACCCGCAGAATCTTTGCAAAGAATGCTTTAGCCGCCACAGCAGCTTTTAGTTTGTCTGCGTTTGTAAAAGCGGATAAAAGCCCAAGCGCCCAAAAAATGAAAATCGTTTGTGTGGGTGGTCATCCCGATGACCCGGAAAGCGGATGTGGTGGAACCCTTGCAAAGCTTGCATCTCAGGGTAGTGACGTCTCCATCATTTATCTCACCAGCGGAGAAGCAGGCATACCCGGAAAGTCTCATTCAGAAGCAGCAACCATCCGCATCAATGAAGCCAGAGAAGCATGTAAGATAATAAATGCAAAGCCTGTATTTGCCGGGCAGGTTGACGGCGACACTGTCGTGACCAATCAATGGCTTTCTACCATGCAGACCCTGATTACGTCAGAAAAACCAAACATTGTCTTCACGCATTGGCCGCTTGATTCGCACAAGGATCATCAGGTTGCTAGTTTGCTTACTATACAAAGCTGGTTGCGCAGCGGCAAAATATTTGAATTGTATTTCTTTGAAGTCTGCACGGGTTCTCAGACCATGGGCTTTAAGCCAACAGATTATGTAGACATAAGCTCGACAAAAGAACAAAAAAGAAAAGCGGTGTATTGCCATATAAGCCAGAACCCTCCGGGTATCTACGCTGCGCCTGATTGCAACCATGGGATGATGGAAACTTTCAGGGGCATAGAAATGAACACACCGGCAGCTGAAGCTTTTGTGAAAATGGGGGCGGGGCTGAAATGGTAATGTGCAATTTTACTTACCGCATATTCCGTTTTTGCATTGTGAAGAGGAGATGCTGCATTTGGTACCGCAAAACAGAATGCATACAATTTATTGAGCAATTCCTTTATTCATTTTTTTTAACGAATAATAGCTGCAGGAAATATTTTTTACCTAAATCAATCTATGCATGATATGAAGAGATCAACGCTAAAGACTTTACTCATAAAGTTCCTGATCTATGTTGCTTTGGGATTTT
>DATMMJ010000440.1:0-11737 GCA_035569795.1 Puia sp.
TTGCTGCTGGAGCATTGATGATTGCAGGAAGAGAAAAATAACTTATTGACTGCCTTTCAAACTCTAGCAATCTCCTTGCCCTTATGTTTTCTGCGCATTCGTGTTTGGATAAGCATGTGTGTTAATCGGCTATTCAACAATTACCAGGTTATGGAAGTTTTGTATTTTAGCAGAGTGCAAAAAATAATCTTCTATGCAGCCTGCTGACAAAAAGGAATTGAAAACCTTGAGTTTCAAAACACCCGTGGAGTTTGTAAAATGGCTTTCTAAAAATCACGATACCTCCAGCGGCATCTGGTTACGATTCTTTAAGAAAGATTCCGGCGAAAAAACGATTACCTATAGTGAAGCGTTGGATGAAGCGCTCTGCTATGGGTGGATTGACGGGCAACTGAATAGCTGTGATGATAAATCATGGTTGCGAAAA
Organism: Puia sp.; assembly: GCA_035569795.1. GTDB lineage: Bacteria > Bacteroidota > Bacteroidia > Chitinophagales > Chitinophagaceae > Puia. The sequence continues at coordinate 428 of DATMMJ010000440.1, forward strand.
TTTACGCCCCGGGGCCAAAGAAGTGTGTGGTCAAAAAGGAACACCAGTCATGCTGAGCGGCTGATAACTGCCGGCAAAATGAAGGATTCCGGTTTTGCAGAAGTTGAAAAGGCCAAAGCAGATGGAAGATGGGTGAAAGCGTACGACTCGCCGGCCGCCATGAAGATGCCGGACGATTTTCTGATGGAGCTGTCAAAGCACCACAAAGCAAAAACGTTTTTTGAATCATTGAACCGGGCGAATAAATATGCGATTGGATGGCGATTGCAGACTGCGAAAAAACCTGAGTTAAGAGATAAAAGGATAAAAGCAATTGTTGAAATGCTTAACAAACAGCAGAAGTTCCACTAACCATCCCTTTCATTTAATTGGTGGCTAGCATGGCTGTATTTCAATTTTAAGTAATAGCGTTCAATCCCATTATTTTTTTAAATCTGCAAAACATGCTTAGTGACAAAAAACTAAAGGCTTTTGTGCCCACGGTGATGGCTGAAAAAGCAAGATCGTTTTATAAAGACATTTTAGGCCTTACACTTTTATCAGAGGATGACTACGGCTTGGAGTTTGAAGCCAACGGGACTTTGCTCAGAGTAATTATTGTGCCAGAACTAAGACCTCACCCATTTACCGTGGTTGGATGGAACGTAGACGACATTGCCTCCACTATACAGGCGCTCAATAAAAAAGGGGTTGTTTGTGAGATCTATGATTTTCTAAAGCAGGACACCCAAGGAATTTGGAACGCTCCGGGAGGTTCGAAAGTGGCATGGTTCAAAGACCCAGACGGAAATATCCTTTCACTAACGCAATGACCCATCACTAATAAAAAAGCCTTACATAATGGCTTACAATGAATCATTAACCAATCGCGTAAGACAGGCACTAGCGGGAGTTGCCAAAGTAGAAGAAAAAAAAATGTTTCGTGGAGTCACCTTTATGGTGGATGGCAAAATGTGCATCAGTGTTGGCGATACGCGCATTATGTGCCGCATCGACCCTGCATTACACCATGAAGCCATTACCCAAAAAGGTTGCCAGACAGTGGAGATGAGGGGCAGACCTTACCTGGGATTCGTCTATGTGGGTGAGGAAGGGATGAAAACCGCAAAAGATTTCAACTATTGGATCGGACTTGCCCTTGATTTTAACGCACACGCAAAAGCATCCAGGAAAAAAAGTAAAAAATGACTCCTCAAGAAGGTCTTTGCGCCCCCTAGATGGGATTTAAAGTTGGCTATGAAAAATACCAACAGATTTGTATTTTTGACTTTTCGCTGCTATCTAAATTGAAATAACGAAATGCGCATGCATAGTCTAACGAGAATCTCCCCGGTGTTAATCATCGGGCTTGCCTTGAATTACGCCCAAGCAACTGCGCAAGCCAAAATCGACGTCGAACGCGTGGGACGAACAGTGGAAGCCGGGTCCAGGGATATTGATTGGGAAGTATTTGACACTGCTTCAACCATTTCCAGAACTTTCATCAAGTTTAAAGACATCCAGGGGCTGTGGAATGCATTTAGAGGGGCATACCGTTTTGATAACATTGTGAATGGGATGGAGTTGACGTCTCCCGCTATTTTTGAAGTGAAAGACGACACCTACCGGCGCAATGTCAACAAAGATTTTAAAGAATTTATCCTGCGTGGCAATCTGATCATCAGGTCTGAGCAGTCAAAATGCGACACCGGGATTATCAATAAAATCACTCCCACGGAATTAACCATATCCTGGAAGAACAATTCCAACTACACGAGGTATTACTACAAGAAATGAAAATAGAGGTGCTATTAGTTGCTGTTGGTTTTCAGAGTCAGATGGTAACCAGGGTCACTTAAAAACCAGGAAGAAAAATTGGGGGTTCGTCACTTGCTCACTTTTGATTTCGTTTTCACTCGCTTGCTGTAATATTTGCAGACAGGCTTTAGCCCGCATATATCGCATTTTGGGTTTCTTGCAATGCATATATACCGGCCATGAAGGATGAGCCAGTGGTGTGCTTTATGGATGAGGTCTGTAGGTATACATTCGATTAATTGCCTCTCTGCTGCAAGAGGGGTTTTAGCACCGAGTGTTAATCCAATTCTTGCAGCAACGCGGAATACATGCGTATCCACAGCCATGTTCGGCTGCTGGTCGACAACAGAGGTAATAACATTTGCGGTTTTTCTTCCAACGCCAGGCAGTTGAACCAACTCTTCACGGGTCAACGGGATTTTCCCACCAAATTTTTCCATCACCATTTTGGCCATGCCAATCAGGTGTTTTGTCTTATTGTTGGGGTAAGAAATGCTTTTGATTAACGGGAAAACGTCTTGAAATTCGGCGCGTGACAAGCTTGCTGCATCGGGGTATTTTTCAAAGATAGCAGGAGTGGTAATGTTTACGCGCTTATCTGTGCACTGGGCCGAGAGGATAACAGCAACCAGTAGCTGAAAAGGGCTATCATATAGCAATTCCGTCTGAGCATCTGCGCTGTGTGCTTGAAAATAGCTAATGATAAAATCAAACCGTTCTTTTCGGGTCATAATAAACTATGGCCACGAAATTACGCAATCAACATTTGCGAAAGCAACTAGGGATTATGAACGGCCTCACCGGCAGTCTCACGCGCATATTTCATCACTTTAAATACGACTTCCATGCGCGGCGAAACGACTACCTTATCATCCATCAGGTCTACAGAAGATTGCAGCACCTGCAATTTTTCACGAAGCGTCCAGTCCTCGTTCAATGCTGATTCAATAGCAGAGGTCAACTCTGGTGAAGACTCTTTGTACAAATACAATAGAAGATCCTCCGGTGTAAAGAGTGTCATAGGCAAAACCATTTAATGTCCTTTTTTTGTCCAGTAACCTGAAACGTCCGTAATAAAAACGATAATTGGGTATTGTTATTGTCTTTTTCCCAAAATAATAAGAATTTTAGTAAATCTTGCAGTTTAAAAGGTAGGAACAATGGATCGCTTCGGTAAAGTACTATTTTTTCCGGATAAGGAACAAATCTTCGTTATCGCGTTTCATCAGATATTTCTCCCTTGCGTACTTTTCGATGGTAGAAGGGTTTGATTTCAGGCGCTCCAGTTCGCTCGTTGTGGCCGCAATCTCATCCTGATAATATTTGATGCTTTGTTGCAATTTCTTTAGCTCCTGAGGATGCCTGAAATGGGTAGTGATAAAATCTCTGTCATCAAAAAAAAGCATCCAGACCACAAAACCTACTGCTGCTAACAGATATTTGTTCTTGAGCCAGGATGGTATGCCGGTTAAAATTTTCATGGTGCTGTGGGTTCATCGACAAGTGTTGATGGCATAAAAACATGCAGTCACGCTTGCGAAACTATTTCCCAAATTTAATTTTTCCTTTCGGATAAACTGCATTTTCGCCCAAGATTTCTTCAATTCGTATCAGCTGGTTATATTTAGCTATGCGGTCCGTACGGCTTGCCGAGCCGGTTTTGATCTGAGCGCAATTCAACGCCACGGCAAGATCAGCGATAGTGGTGTCTTCTGTTTCGCCGCTCCGGTGGCTCATAATCGTGTTATAGCCGTTATGCTGGGCCAAACTAACGGCATCAATTGTTTCTGTAATAGTACCAATCTGGTTCACTTTCACAAGCAGGGCATTGGCAACACCGCTATCTATCCCTTTTTGCAGTCTTTGAACGTTTGTCACAAAAAGATCATCCCCAACCAATTGCACCTTTTTGCCCAAGGTATCGGTCAATAATTTCCATCCGCTCCAGTCGTCTTCAGCCATCCCGTCTTCAAGAGATACAATAGGAAAATTCTTCACCCAGTTTGCCCAAAAGTCGACCATCTTTTCGATACTCAATTTTTTGCCATCTGACTTATGGAAATGATATAGCTTTTTTGCGCCGTCGTACATTTCGCTTACGGCAGGGTCCAGCGCAATAGCTACCTGGGTTCCTGCTTTGAAACCAGCAGTGGTAATGGCTGTCATCACAGTTTCAATAGCCTCATCATTGCTTTGAATATCAGGTGCAAAGCCCCCCTCGTCACCAACATTGGTCGAATATCCTTTTTTCTTCAGCACGCTTTTGAGCACATGAAAAATCTCTACTCCCCAGCGGAGCCCTTCACTGAAACTGGAAGCGCCTATAGGCATCACCATGAATTCCTGGAAATCTATTTTATTGTCCGCATGTGCTCCTCCGTTCAGGATGTTCATCATCGGCACAGGCAGGGTTTTGGCGTTGGTGCCGCCGATGTATCGAAATAGGGGAAGGCCTGATTCCTGCGCTGCCGCTTTGGCTGCAGCCATACTCACTGCAAGCATAGCATTGGCTCCGAGACTCGATTTATTAGGTGTTCCGTCAAGTTCTATGAGTAACCTGTCCAGCCCTGGCTGATCGGCGACTTCAAAACCCAGTATTTTTTCAGCTATCAAGTCATTCACATTATCAACGGCTTTGCGAACGCCCTTGCCTTGGTAAGTCTTTTTATCACCATCCCGCAATTCGACCGCTTCGTGGATACCTGTACTTGCGCCACTTGGCACGGCTGCGCGGCCAAGAACGCCTTGATCGGTAATAATATCAACCTCCACAGTTGGGTTCCCGCGACTGTCCAAAATCTGTCTTCCATGCACTTGTTCAATGTAGCTCATGATTGGTTAAAAGTTTGTAGTTATAGTTTTTAAGTATCTGTAATATGGGTTTATCCGGTATTCATCGTCTGCACGTACGAGGTGGGTGCTTTTACTGCACGAATCAAAATACTCTTTGGCTTACAACCGGTAACCCATTTTTGGTATTTTCTTTCATTTAGGGGGACAGCGGCTTCTCAATTTGTCAAACTTCTGAACACCTCTTCTAAACTCTGCTCACCGCTCTGCAAAGAAACGATATTCAGGTTATGCTGCAAAGACAGTTGCATTAATTGTTTGCGAACAGATTCCGGGTTAGCGGTTTCCAGTTTCCAACCTCCATTTTGCTTTTGCTCGGCACTGGAAATCTCCTGTAAACCTTTAATCAGGCGAGCGTCCACGCTCTCTTTAAACTCGACGAAAATAGTATGGTTGTTTTTATTGGCGTTTTGGAGATGGCTCAAAGTATCATCTGCCACTATCTTACCCTTGTTGATGATAATAACACGGTCGCATATGGCTTCGACTTCCTGCAAAATATGCGAAGAAAATAAGACCGTTTTTTCACGGCCTAAATTTTTTATCACTTCTCTGATCTCAATTATCTGGTTCGGGTCTAGTCCGCTTGTCGGCTCGTCTAGAATCAGCACCTCCGGTTCATGGATTAATGCCGCAGCAAGTCCGACACGCTGCTTATATCCTTTTGATAATTGGCTGATTTTTTTCCCTCTTTCCGTTGTTAATCCAACCAGTTGAATTGCCTTATTGATAGCCGAAGACCGGTCAGGCTTCACCGCATGCACATCTGCAACGAACCCAAGATATTCTTTGACATACATGTCAGCATACAAGGGATTAGCCTCCGGCAGATAACCGATTTTCCTTTTTGTTACCATCGGTTGCTCTTTGACGTTAGTACCGCAAACGAAAGCATCGCCATTTTCCTGGGCGAGGTAACCCGTGATGATTTTCATGGTTGTGGATTTCCCGGCTCCATTAGGACCCAGGAAACCAACAATTTCGCCCTTATTGATGGTGAAAGAAATATGGTCAATTGCTTTTTGGTCACCGTAAACTTTTGTAAGCTCTTTTACTTCTATGCTCATGATGGAAATTTGCTCTGCGAAAGTAATTATTTTGAAAATGTAAATGCGCAAATCTGCAAATGGGTAGTCGAGTCAATGCGCAGTTTGCCCTACAGGACAGCAGATATGGATGTCATTGACTGGCCAATTTTTATCTTTCCCCTTACTGTTTGACTGCTACTGCAATCTTTGAATCCGCTGTACCATAGTACAAAAACCATTTATTTTTGAAACGCGCAAGGCCTTCAACAAAACAGACATTATTCACCTGTCCCGTGAATTCATAGGGTTTGTCCGGTTTAATGAAATACGTCTCCATCCGCTGCCGAATTTTTGTTGGCTCGTCTTTATCAAGCAGTACTTGTCCTGCAGCATAGGTTCCCTCTTTCAAAAAAGTATCGCTGGTGGGTGTAATGTTACGGCTGTTATAAAGCAGCAAAATCCCTTTATCCGTGAGCATTGCAGGGGGACCTGATTCCACCAAATCATTATCGAATTTTTTATTGCGCGGCGGGATTACAATTTTTAACTCCGGCATATTCAGGGCTTCGCCCTTCAAATCAACTGGCGGCTTTTCGTTTGGGGTCATTTCAACGGGGCTCCAGTTGATCAGGTCATCAGAAGTTGCAGCCCAAATATTCTGATCTCCCCAATACATCCAATATTTGCCATTTATTTTTGTTGCAATTATTTTTCCTTTCTCATATCTTGAAACAATGGATCCAGATTTGGACCATTTGTCAAGATATTTTCCATGAAATGCTTTTGCAAATGCAGGGCCTTGCTTTTCCCAATGAATTAAATCTTTTGACCTAGCAAGCAGTAGTCGAGGAAGCCTGCCATCAAAAGCTGTGTATGTCATGTAATAGGTGCCGCTTGAGTCTTCAACAACCCTGGGGTCTTCGCAACCCCCTTCCCATTCATATTTTTTCCAATCATCATTATCAGGAAACAGCACTGGTGTGGGATGTCTTGTAAAGTGAATACCATCAGTGCTTTCAGCAAGTCCGATTCTAGAAGTGCCATCTGGTTTCCCGCTGTTATCCTGGGCTCTGTAGAGCATAAAAACTTTCCCGTCTTTGACTACGACAGCCGGGTTGAAAACGTCTTTTTGTTCCCAGAAAACTTTTTGTTTTCTCACGGGGCAAATAAAAACTCCGTCGCCGGGTGTAAGCACAGGATTATCCGCATCTGCTTTTACAAATGGAATCAATGGCCAACTGCTGTCTGCATTTTCATTGGCTTGCACCTCTGAGGCCACACTTACTGATCCACTATGGCAGGAATAGCTGAATAGGCAAATGGCAATCGTATAGGAAAAAATCATTCTCATATCTGAGGTTATAGTGATAATAAAATAAAACTCTTGCAAATCAACAATGAAAGATACTTTTTAATTTATTTTCGATTAAATTTTACATTTACTGTCTGAAAAATGCTATTGCCATATGAGCTATCCACATCAGATCAAATCTTTGGAACAATATCACACAGCTTATAAAAAAAGTGAAGAAGACCCAGAGGGTTTTTGGGGAGAGATTGCTCTGAATTTTCTATGGCAAAAGAAATGGGACAAAGTACTGCAGTGGAATTTCACCGAACCGAATGTAAAATGGTTCATTGGTGGAAAACTGAACATTACAGAGAATTGTATTGACCGCCATCTGGAAGCGATGGGTGAAAAACCGGCATTTATCTGGGAACCCAACAATCCGGGCGATAGGGTAAGGGTGGTAACCTACAACCGGTTGTACAAACGTGTTTGTCAGGTGGCGCAGATGTTGAAAAATAATGGCGTCAAGAAAGGCGACCGAGTTTGTATTTATATGGGCATGATACCAGAACTGGCTTATGCTGTTTTAGGCTGCGCAAGGATAGGAGCTATCCATAGTGTGATTTTTGGTGGCTTTAGTGCCCAAAGCATTGCTGACAGACTTTATGATGCGCAAGCGGAATATATCATTACCTGCGATGGAGCCTTCCGTGGCGCAAAGGATATCCCTTTGAAAAGTGTTATAGATGACGCATTAATAGGCAATAAAGTAGTTAAGAAAGTGATTGTTTATACCCGGACAAGAACTCCTATTTCCATGATCAAAGGGCGAGACCTGTGGTGGGAAGATGAAATGGAATATGCAGAAACGCAGGTAGAAAAAAATGGAGTGGTTTCCTTTCCTGCAGAGCAGATGGATGCTGAAGACCCGCTTTTTATTCTATATACTTCTGGAAGCACAGGGAAACCAAAAGGAGTTGTGCATAGCTGCGGCGGATATATGGTTTGGACAAATTATACTTTCATCAACGTATTTCAATACCAAAGAGGGGATGTACATTTTTGCACGGCAGATATCGGATGGATTACCGGTCACAGTTATATTGTCTATGGGCCCTTGAGTGCAGGCGCAACTAGTTTGATGTTTGAAGGGATTCCTACATGGCCCGATGCAGGTAGATTCTGGGATATTGTAGATAAGCATAAAGTAAATATTCTCTACACCGCACCCACGGCAATAAGGAGTTTGATGGGATTTGGATTAGAACCTTTGAAAGGAAAGAATTTGAGCTCCTTGAAAACATTGGGGACAGTCGGTGAGCCCATCAATGAAGAAGCATGGCATTGGTATGATCAGCATATAGGAAAGAAAAAATGCCCTATCGTAGACACCTGGTGGCAAACAGAAACAGGGGGTGTGATGATTTCTAATCTGGCAGGCATCACTCCTGCAAAACCATCATGGGCAACACTACCGATGCCTGGCATACATCCGGTATTGGTTGATGAAAATGGCAAGGAAGTAACCCAAAAAGACGAACATGGTCTATATAAAGGAAATCTCTGTATAAAAAATCCATGGCCATCTATCTTACGTACTACGTATGGCGATCATGAGCGCTGCCGCACTAATTATTTTGCAACCTATCCCAATTTGTACTTCACAGGTGATGGCGCGTTAAAAGATGGTGACGGCAATTTTCGTATTACGGGCAGGGTAGATGACGTTTTAAATGTGAGCGGTCACCGCATAGGGACGGCAGAGGTAGAAAACGCCATTAATATGCATGCCGGTGTAGTGGAAAGTGCCGTGGTAGGTTATCCGCACGATATCAAAGGCCAGGGCATCTATGCGTTCGTAATTTTTACCGGGCATCAAACCGATGAGAACTCCAACAGACAGAACATTGTACAAACAGTTACCAGAATAATTGGACCGATAGCAAGGCCGGATAAAATTCAGTTCGTTTCAGGGTTGCCAAAAACCCGCAGCGGAAAAATCATGCGCAGGATTTTAAGAAAGATAGCCGAAGGCGAAACGCAAAACTTAGGAGACACTACCACGCTGCTTGATCCTGGCGTTGTGGAAGAGATAAAAAATGGGAAGCTTTAAAAAAAATGTTTTCTTATCCCCACAGGGCTTTCTTTATATAGATTTATGAAATTACTCCGGCGAGGTCTCCTGACCCTATTAGTTGGCTTTATTTTGTTAAACACTGCGGCTGTTTTTCAGGCCTATAAGCTTACGCGCTTTTATGATTCTGCTCCACCGTACGTACCTACTGAGCAGGGGACATTTTGGAATAAAACAAAGGCCATCCTTTTTGGTGTCAGCGCTCAGAAATCAAGAAATTCAGTTTTACCGGACACCCCCTACGAGACAATCTACTTTAAAACCAGTGACGGTTTTAGGCTGGAGGGATGGTATATCCAGGATCCCCATCCAAAAGGAACGGTGATTTTATTCCATGGGCATGGGGGCAGTAAGAGTGGGGTCCTGCAGGAAGGGTACTATTTCGCCTCACTTGGCTATAACCTGTTACTAGTTGATTTTAGAGCGCATGGTGGAAGCCAGGGCAATATTTGTACCATGGGCTTTAAAGAATCAGCAGATGTCAAAGCTGCCTGGGATTACACCGTTGCAAGAGGAGAAAAGAATATCATTCTTTGGGGAACTTCATTAGGCGCTTCAACCATTATAAAGGCTATATCGGACTATAATATCAAGCCAAAAAAAATAATTTTGGAAATGCCTTTCGGTTCTTTGTTACAGGCTGTCCGAGGGAGGGTGCGGCTCATGGGCCTGCCAGAGGAACCCATTTCCTCGCTCTTAACTTTTTGGGGCGGCGTCGAGCATGGATTTTTTGCATTTGGCTTTAAACCCTGCGCATATGCAAAAAAGATTTCTTGCCCGGTTCTTTTACAATGGGGCCAGAAAGACCCGAGAGTTACCAGAAGCGAGATAGATTGCATTTATAGCCATCTTCAATCCAAGGACAGAAGGCTTGTAATTTATGAAAATGGGACCCACGCATCTTTATATGAAAATGCTCCTGGAACATGGCGAAAAGAAATAAGTAGTTTTATGTTACAATAGTTTGTATAATTTAAAAGCCACCGGCTGACCTATTTTTTGATCAGTGTACTGACGGCTTTTAGAGTTATTTCTTAAAAAATTATTTTTGGATAATGACCTTGGTCCCGGTTGGCACAAGGTCGTAGAGCTCTTCAATATCTTCGCGCTTTAAAGAGATGCAGCCATTGGTCCAGTTTTGATACAGATCGACAGCCATCTCATCGTGATTCCACGTGCCGTGAATGCCAATGCCATTGCCGATTTTTGCGTTTTTAGGTATAAGCCCGTTGGCTTTGCGCTCGTTGAATTTTGCGTAATCAGATTTTGTAGGATAATCGAGTAGCATCATCTTGTCCCATTTTGGGTCCGTTTTCTTGATAACAATGTGATACTCGCCTTCCGGAGTCTTTCGGTCTCCTTCTATCATTTTATCTTCCAGCGATTTGCTACCAAACACCACGGGGTAGGTGGCATACCAACCTTCATTATCATACAATTTTAGTTCATAATCAGATTTCACAATGATAATGTACAGCTCTCCATCCTTATGTAATATGCGGAGGAAAGGGTTTTTTTTTGCGTGCCTGATATGGATGTCTGTGAATGCAAAAAGACTTAGAGCCAGCAAAGCGAAAAGAACAATTTTTTTTGTGCCCATTGCATCCAAATTTTTTGGTTCCATTCTCAAACGCTATGCCACTTGGAAATATTTTGGGCAAAAGATTTCTTTAACGATTTGTTTAATTTTTCTCATGAAGGAGGACTCTCCTAAAATGGGACAAGGGCGATGCCAAATAGGTGGATTGTTATTACCATGAAGATACCCTTTGTTCCCACCTCCGTTTGTATTTGAAGCGTTTAGATTGCAAACCCTTGAGGTTTTACCAATTGCTTAACCGTATGCCTACGGTGTAAGGTGTTTGGTCAAGCCCTTGTTTGAAGATGCTTTTTGTAGCATAGGAGCCGTAGAATTTAATAAAGCCCAGTTGCAATTCCCCAATCCAGGAGATTTTCCAGGGGTCCAGTTCAAAATCGTCGTGCTTTTTTTGTTTGCCATTTTCTGAAGTGATCATCTTTTGTCTGGAGGAATAGAGATAGCCTGCGCTCGCACCCAAACTGAGGCCAAAACTATTGTGCCTGTGCGGAGTGAAATTGAAATTAAGCATTAGCGGCACCGTTATATAATCCGCCGCTAGTTTATTTTTCTTGTAATGCCTTATACTATCATAGGAAACAAGTGTGGCAGGGTTTTCGGAAAAAAGAATGGG
>DATMMJ010000441.1:0-4865 GCA_035569795.1 Puia sp.
TTCAATGAGGTGAAATGGTAATCCTTTATAACACCAATAACTGTAGCCGATCTATGATCACGTGTGTCCATGGTAATCCTCTTTCCAATTGCATTATGAGTATTCCAGCCGGCCTCCTTTAGAAAGCTTTCATTCACTATAACGGAATTCATGTTATCCCCAGGATAATCCTGAGAAAAATTTCTTCCCGCAATAAAGGGAATCTTAAAAGTTGGCAAATAATTTTCATCAATTCTATTATTTTCAATTGTTATTGACTTCCCATCCGCTTTGACGCCTGATATACTTCGTCCTCTATTTTTTGCGGCAACATTTACAATATTGCTTTGATTTGACAATTCACTCTTAAATATTGCTGGAAGTTGATCACTTGATTTGCTGATGGGGATATCAATTCTCACAAGGTTTTTACTATCGTAACCCTGATCCGCATTTAAAAGAAAATTCAATTGAGAGTTAACGGCAATAGTGCCAATGATTAAAAAAAACGCCAGGGCGAATTGGAATACAATAAGTCCTTTTGTAAGATAATTATTGCCCATTAATTTTTGCCTGTTGTACAATACTTTTATAGGCTGAAAAGAAGACAGGACAAGCGATGGATAAAAGCCAACAAGAAATGATGTTACCAGGAGCAATAAAAAGTACCCGGCATATAAATAACCATCGGATAGATAAGAGAGACTTAATTTCTTATTGGCTAATTCATTAAAGAAAGGAAGCACGATCAGTGTTAAAAAAATCGCAATTGAAAAAGCAATAAGAGAAACAAGAAATGATTCTGTGAGAAATTGTTTTATCAATTGTACGCGAGTACTTCCTACGACTTTTCTTATTCCAATTTCTTTGCTCCGCTTTAATGATTGTGCAATAGCAAGGTTGATAAAATTAATGCACGCGATAATTAAAGTGAAAATCGCAATACAGGTAAGGATGTAGGAATATGCGGGATTGCTTACGTCTGCCATCTCTCTGTCAGGAGCAGTAAGCTTGCCAAGATGTATATCAGTTAAGGGTTGCAGGCTCAACTTAATGGCCACAGTAACTCCTTGTTGCAGTTGCATTTTGGCTAATTTATCTTTTATGTTCATATCAAGCAAGGCCTGCATCTTGCCTTCAACTGTTTTAATATTGGCCTGGGGAGAAAGAAATAGGAAAGTAATCATGCTCCCGCCAAACCAGCCTCGATTATCATTATAATTTTCGAAGTACTTAAGAGGCAACAACATGTCAGTCTTCAGAGTAGAATTTTGCGGAGAATTTTCTGATACCGCCGTAACAATAAAGGGCTCGAATTCATCATTCAGCTTTAATTGAATCGTTTTGCCGATAACATCCGTAGTGCCAAAATATTTTTTTGCAAGATTTTTCGAAAGTACTGCTGAATGCAAGTCTTTCAGGGCAGTCTTGATATCTCCTTTCATTAGGGGAAATGTAAATACGGATAAAAAATTATCGTCAACAAATAAAGGGTTTTCCGTGAAGACATCATTATCCTTTTTTACCGTTACTGCTTCTCCGATGATGCGCACATATTGTTGTACTTCAGGAATTTCTTTTGCAATTGATTCGCCTACGATAGAATTGGTAATACCAATTGACTGTTGGGGCTCTTTCCCCCGCTGAAATGTCTGAACTATGCGATAAAGCTGCGCTTTGTTTATTTGAAACTGGTCATAGCTTAGTTCATCTTTGGTGTAAAGAAAAATAAGCATACATACCATAAGTCCTATACTCAACCCAATTATTTTTATAAGGGAGAATGTTTTATTGCGCAATAAATTTCTCCACGCGATTTTGAAATAATTTAATAGCATAGCGAAGGGTTATTTCTGATAAAGGACCTTCCAAATGCTTTGCCAACATTTTAATTGATTGATCTACATTTATTTACATAAATGTAGATAATCGATACTGTCCTGTTTCGGTACCCAAAGTGTTCGAAATCGTGTCAACTGGTCTAGTTGGCAAATGGTGTAAGGAAAGTTGTCAGATGACCTTTTACCGTTGCGCCATTTATTGAATGATCAAATCTTCACTTTTACAAATAAAGCCACCGGCATTAAAATTTTCTTAAGACATTGATAACATGGTAAATCTCCCTCTCTTTAATATTCCTTATCATAAATCCTTGAAAAACAAAATGACTGCAAAATTGATTTTATAAGGTTGTAACCGTACTTTTACTTTCAAATCATGCCCCAGATATACTCCGGTTTTCGTTCCCCCTATGCATTTATTTAACCTTTAAAATTTTTATTTATGAGAAAAGCCTTAGCATGGGGACTATGCTCCTCCTTATTCTTTGCTTGTAATCAAAAGCCCGCAGAAGAGAAAACAGAAACCAAAGCTGACTCTTCCGCCGCAGCTCAGACAAAAACACAACCTGTGGAATTTGCTGATGCCAAATATTCAGAGATTGGCAAAAAAGGTCTTGCCTCACTGACTTCAGGTGATATCGACACATGGATGAATGGATTTGCAGATAATGCTGTCTGGATTTGGAATAACGGCGACAGTCTGGTCGGGAAACCAGCCGTTACTTCTTATTGGAAAAAAAGAAGGACAGAAGTGATTGACTCCATAAGTTTCAGGGATGATATCTGGTTGCCTGTAAAAGTCAATCAACCTCAAGGAATGGAGCAAACCGGCATTTGGCTATTAGGATGGTATCAGGTAAGTGCTAAATACAAAAATGGCAATAGAGCGGGTCAGTATATACACACCGATTACCATTTCGATGGCAATGATAAAATTGACAGGGTCATTCAATATCTGGACAGGGCTGTTATTAATGCTGCATTAAAGAAAAAGTAAATCCTAACAGGTAGCTAGTATAAATAAGAGGTATTATTCGATACCTTTTATTTTTTTATATGAATACCTTTACGCAGACCATAATGGTTTGAGCCGCTGCCTAAGCAGGTTAATGTATGTTTAGACCTAAATTATTTGACACCTTAAAGAATTATGAACGCCGGCAATTGAGTAAAGATATAATGGCCGGTTTAATTGTGGGTATTGTAGCTCTGCCTCTGGCTATTGCCTTTGCCATTGCTTCCGGGGTATCACCCGAAAAAGGTTTATATACTGCGGTCATCGCGGGATTTATTATTTCAGCGTTGGGCGGCAGCAGGGTTCAAATTGGAGGCCCTACAGGTGCATTTATAGTTATTGTTTATGGAATTGTGCAGACCCATGGTGTAAATGGTTTAATCATTGCCACTTTTATGGCTGGTGTAATGATCGTGATTATGGGCTTTGCGCGCCTTGGTTCTGTTATTAAGTTTATTCCATACCCTTTGATTATTGGTTTTACAAGCGGCATTGCAGTCCTAATTTTCTCTTCGCAAACAAAAGATTTCTTGGGATTGAAAATGGGAGCCGTGCCGGCTGATTTTTTAGATAAATGGAAAAGTTACTTTGAGAATCTGGGGACCGTCAATATTTATGCGGTGTTTACAGCGGCAATAACAGTCGCTATTATTTCCTTTTGGTCAAAAGTAACGCATAAAATTCCTGGTTCATTGGTAGCAATTTTATTTACAACTGCTGCCATCCAATTGTTGCATCTTCCAGTAGAAACCATAGGTAGTAGATTTGGGAGAATACAATCCTCCTTTCCAACCCTGTCCATGCCAGATTTGGATTTTTCCACAATCAAAAACCTTGTACGACCCGCTTTTACTATTGCCTTGTTGGGGTCCATCGAATCCCTGCTATCAGCCGTCGTTTCCGATGGCATGATTGGAGGGAACCATAAATCCAATATGGAACTGGTGGCACAAGGAGTGGCGAATATTTTTTCTTCCCTCTTTGGAGGCATCCCCGCTACCGGGGCAATCGCCCGAACGGCAACCAATGTAAAAAATGGCGGTCGTACCCCGGTTGCCGGTATTGTGCATGCTTTAACCTTGTTACTCATAGTGCTTTTCGTTGGCAAGTGGGCTGCCTTAATACCTATGGCAACGCTGGCTGGTATATTGGTTATTGTTGCCTATAACATGAGTGAGTGGGAAAGTTTTGTCTCTGTGCTGAAAGGCCCGCGAAATGATGTAGCGGTAATGATAACCACCTTTCTTTTGACTGTATTAATTGACTTAACGGTAGCAATTGAAATAGGCATGGTGCTGGCTGCCTTCCTGTTTATGCATAAAATGATAAAATTTAGCAATGTAAGCATCTTGACAAGGGATATTGAGGATGACGGACTTGGAAAGGACAATGAAGCGATTGGTAATTATACCATTCCAGCAAATGTAGAAGTATTTGAAATTACCGGCCCTCTATTTTTTGGCGCTGCATATAAGTTTAAAGATGCCATGAAATTTATTGAAAAACCTCCTAAAGTGCTTATCATCCGCATGAGGCAGGTACCCATCATAGACGCAACCGGTATTAAAGCTATTGAATTCGTTTATAAGGAATCAAAACGAGGAGGAACAAAATTGATTTTATCCGAAGTGCTTAGTGAGCAAATAATGAGAGAATTAAAAGACGCCAGGTTGATTTTTGCGATTGGTAAAGCCAATGTCACCCGGACTTTTGATGAAGCAATTGAACGAAGTAATACCATCTTAATGGAATTAGGGAATTTGGCAAACTAGGCGAATCTAAATGAAATAATAGGGCATTTTGTTCAACAGGCTATTCCAAATTTTCTTATTGGGTACGGGTTTCTCCATCCTACCATTTGCCTGAAGGCGATAATATAATTGGCGAAGGCAGAATATTTAAAGACAATTTAATTTGGCCACAATGTTCCTTAAATTCAGGAGGATATGGCTTGATACAAATACGAATTCTCAAGACTTATTAGGGTGCTGTTATTTTTTATAAACAGCCTCATGAATAGCTTCCAAAAG
>DATMMJ010000442.1:0-2063 GCA_035569795.1 Puia sp.
AACCCTCTTGTTATGGAACGCGTAATGGAAATAGTCAATAGGAGGCCTGTAATTTCTACGGTCAATGCTACAATGAACACCAGCGATAATATAATACGTTCCAGCCAGCGCGACCCGTCTCCTAAAGTGTATGAAAAATTATCCTCCAGCGCTGTGAGATCCCTGTTAATAGGATCTATCTGGGAAAAAAGAAGATCCAGCTTTTCTTTGGATGGGGTAGAAGAGTTGATTTCAGCATGAGATTTTTCTCCTATGGCTATCAGTTTGCTCAATAACGAATCCCCTTCTGCCCAGATAGAGATCGCTTTTTTTAAATAATAGATGCGATGGAACCTTCTCAAGAGTTTGATAATGCCATCGATGTCATCGGGGTTCAGACGGCCTTCCAGAAAACCCTGTCGGGCAATCTGTATATCGGGGTTTGGTTTCAAAAGCTCGATGCGTGTTTTATGATCTCCCAATGGCACAGCTAAAAAATGTCTGAATTCCCGATAGTCTTCCTCTTTGAAGCTTCGGAAGTATTTTCCCAACTGATAAATCCCATCCTTTTGCGCCTTCGACCATAGTCCTTCTGCCCCAACCAAGGCACGAACGGAGGACAGCGTGTGAATGGCGAACCACAGTGTGACCAGTTCTATTAAAATCAAAAGTGCCATGGCAGCGACAATGACGTAAAGCTTTTTCTTTATTGAAACATCTTTAAACCGCCGCATGGTTTTGGATTTGGTACATTAAGGTATACAAAAAGTCAGAATAATCCTGACCTGCGCTTTGGTCAGCTAGACGATCTTGCACTCAACAAGAAAATTGTGATAAGCATAGGGTTTTGATTGCTAACGTCTATCCATGACTGAATCAAACGGCAAATGCTTTTATTATTGTTATCAGTTACTAATAAAAGAGACAAGCGTTAATTTAATTCAGTCCTCGCTGCAATTTGACATTAAAAGTCCCAAAAAATATTAAGGCGCAACTTTTGAGTAATCACCAGATGCGGTCTACTTTTTGCCGTTTATTTTTTTATAAGAAGAAGGCGATATTCCAGTTATTTTTCTGAATTGGTTAGACAGGTGCGCGACGCTACTGTAGCCCATGCGTAAGGCAATTTGTGAAATGCTCAGGCCGTCTTGTAAAAGTAATTCTTTGACGCGTATAACCTTGTGCGTGATGTAGAAATGCTCAATGGTCAATCCTTGAGACGCCGAGAACAGGTTAGCAAGATACCCATAGTTGTGCCCCAGCTTTTGGCTCAGGTAGGTTGAAAAATTTGTTCCTGGATGCTTTTCTGGGTGACGGGCCAGCCCCGTCATGGTATTTTTTATCTTTTCAACGAGGAAGCTTCTTTTTCCAGCCATTAGCTCGATGCCTGATTTCTTCAATGCCTTTCTCAATGCTTCCTTCTTTGCTGAAGGGACTTCTTCAATGATTTCCGCTTCGCCAAGTCCAAATACTACATTGCTGTAGTGCAGCCCGAGTTTTTTCAGCTCTGCCATCACGGTTCGCTCGCAACGGAGGCTCGCCTCATGTTTAAAAAAGAGCTTCATACCTTAAATTATGGGAGTGTTGAAAACCGTCTATAAATATATTTTTCTCAGGATCTTATTGGGTATCAGATTTCAAGGATAGATTTATATTATTCACCCGGAGAACCCAATGGTGATGTATCCGTAACGGGACTTGCGTTCATTCTTTATCTAAATCCACGCCTCGCACTGCCCCTACTGCAATTGCTCATTTTCGGTTGCCCATTGCAGTTAATTTGATAACTGGGGCCCTTGATAAATCATCTTTGGCAAGCCTAGAACAAAAAGAGAGCAAAGGAGTCATATCCCTTTTAAAAATGTCAAAAAAGATCCATCAAAGCCAACTTATTTTTACTTGCGTTACTACTCCTTTTCAATTGCAGTATACTTGGCCCATATCTAGTGATAAAGTTGTTTCGCCAATTTAAAAGGTTCAAATCATAATCAGCATAGAGCCACGCCCGTTTCTACTTCACAGTAGACACATCGCGGGAGAACTTGTACTTCTAAACATAGGACGAAGGGAAAATTGACTATCCC
>DATMMJ010000443.1:0-17749 GCA_035569795.1 Puia sp.
GAAGTTTTGAATTGTTCTCTGGTAACAGCATACTGAATGGAAGTTGTAGCTGCACGTTTTGCACCACCTAGTGCAGCAGCGCACAATTTCAGTCGACCGATATTTAAGATATTAAAGGCGATGATATGTCCTTTGCCAGGCTGACCCAATAAATTCTCCGCAGGCACTTTGCAATCCTGGAAATAGAGCTGCACGGTTGATGAGCCTTTGATTCCCATTTTGTGTTCTTCCGGCCCCCGAGTGAACCCTTCAAAATCTCGCTCAATTATAAATGCCGAGAATTTATCGCCGTCTATTTTTGCGAACACAGTATAAATATCTGCGAAGCCGCCGTTAGTGATCCAGCATTTCTGTCCATTGACGATATAATATTTCCCGTCACTAGAAAGCTTGGCCGAAGTTTTCGCGCCTAGTGCATCACTGCCGCTATTTGGCTCAGTTAATCCATAAGCGCCCTTCCACTCGCCGCTTGCAAGCTTAGGAATGTATTTTTTCTTTTGGTCTGCAGTGCCGAAATACAAAATTGGAAGCGTTCCGATGCCCGTGTGCGCAGCTACTGCTACAGAAAATGAAAATCCTCCACCAAGCCCTTCATTGACCAAAGTGGATGTAATGAAATCCTTCCCCAACCCTCCATATTCTTCTGGTATAGAAGTTCCTAGCAATCCCTGATCTCCCGCCTTTCCAAGCAAAGAAGGCATCAGACCTGGCTCTAACTTATCGATGCGGTCAAGTAGCGGCAATATGTCCGCGTCTAAAAAAGAGGCGCACATGTCCTTGACCATTTGTTGCTCTTCGTTATAATCCTCCGGGATGAAGGTTTCAAACACGGAGCTTTCCCTGATCAGCCATTCGCCGCCTTTAAGAATATTTTTGTTTTCCGTTGCAGTGCTCATAAAGATCTATTTATGTTGAAAGAAATCTATTTCAAATTGTCGTATACCCGCTGCAATACTTCCTTGCACAGGTTGATCTGATCCGGTGGCACCCCTTCCAAAGCATCGTTCAATGTTTGCTCTGCGAGTTGCATGGTTTGTTCCTGCAGCTTTAAGCCTTGTTTTGTAAGATGAATTTTATTGATCCGCCGATCGCTTTCCGAGGCAACTCTTTTTACCAACTGTAACTTTTCAAGATTGTCGACAAGCCTGGTGATACTTGGCTTATCACGATAAGTCGCGTTACATAAATCCTGCTGACTCTTGCCATCTTCTTTCCACAAATGATATAGCACGCTCCATTGTTCGATGGTCAAATTCAAAGTTGCTGTGTTGAATTTTTTTTGCAGGCTGCGCGCAATAGCTGTTGATGCTTTGCCTGTGATGAAGCTGTATAATTCCCCTTTCTTAAATTGGTTGTTTGGCATATAGTTAGTTAAACAACTAATCAAACCTACTGCTATTTTCCCTAATCTGCAAGAATTTTCCAAGAATTTTTTTGTTAATTACCCATTTGGTGCAAAACCAATAAACAGGACGAAAGAAGCGAGGGGTCCCGGTTAGTCGTTGCTTTGGCTATATATTCTTTGGCTCCTTTGCGTATAACAAGAATGATTCAGTAGTTTTAGAAACATTCATGGAATCCATCTTTTTACAATATAAATCTTCCCATATCCACTATTGCAAAGCAGGGCATGGAGATAACCTACTGCTTTGCTTTCATGGCTATTCAAAATCATCGGAATCATTTTATTTCCTTGAACAAAATGCGGAACAGGATTATACCGTCATTGCAATTGATTTCCCCTTTCATGGCAAAACAATCTGGAAGGAGGGGTTGCAATTTACTCCGGATAATCTGTTGGAAATTATCTACCTGATTCTGGCCCGGCTGACCATATCAAAAGAAAAAATCTATCTCCTTGGATTCAGTATGGGCGGCAGGGCTGCACTGAGTCTGCTAGAGTATTTTCCCTCCAAAATTGAAAAATTGGTTTTGCTAGCGCCCGATGGTTTCAGGATTAATTTTTGGTACTGGCTCGCGACACAAAATAAAGCAGGCAACAAATTGTTCAAGCACATCATGCAAAAACCTGCTTCGATGTTCGGTGTTCTTAAAGCAGCTAATAAAATCCAGCTCGTTAATCAAAGCATTTATAAATTCATATCCATGTACATTCATGACAAAAAAGTGCGCGATGATTTATACAATCGTTGGACCACGATGAGCAGATTCAGACCGCACATCAAAAAAATAAAATCTATAATTAAAGAATATAAAATTCCAGTAAACCTGCTTTATGGAGAGCATGACCGGATTATTCGATTTGAGCGGGCAGAGAAATTCCGGACGGGAATTGAACCCTATTGCAAATTGCAAATAATCCCGGGTGGCCATCAATTATTGATTCAACAAAATGCAGAGACTATTATGGAGATGCTAAAAAATTAGCTTGCTATATTTACAGATGTACTTTTTCGTTTCATTAATTATACTACTATTTGCCGCTTATGGTATGCTTATCGAATATTATCGCAGGGCATGGAATGCTCTGCCAAGCTATGTGCTTGGCAAAACAAATGCAGAAAGGGCAACCACAAAGATTTCTGTTATAATCCCGGTGAGAAATGAGCAGAACAACATCAAGAGTTTGCTTGATTGCATATTTGAACAATCCTATCCGAAAAATTTATATCAGGTGATTGTTGTGGATGATCATTCTACAGACGATACCTGGAACTTGATAAATGGCCTGCAATATGCACAAATGGATTTAAAATGCCTGCAGCTGGCGGATTTTACACGCAACCTTTCAATGAGCGCATATAAAAAATTCGCTATTGAAATTGCGATTAATAATGCAAGTGGCGATTTAATGGTAACCACCGATGCTGATTGCCGCCCATCGCCAGATTGGCTCCTTGTCATTGCATCATTCTATGAAACAAGCAATGCAAAATTTATTGCAGCCCCTGTAAAAATAGATTCTGGTAATTCTTTTTTATCTATTTTTCAAACACTTGATTTTTTAACCCTCCAGGGAATAACCGGCGCTTCACTCTTCAAAAAAATACACTCCATGTGCAACGGAGCTAATCTGGCTTATGAGAAAAAAGTTTTTTATGAAGTGGGCGGATTTCAAGGTATTGATAATATCCCTTCCGGTGATGACATGTTGCTAATGCATAAGATTTATAGAAAATATCCTGATCAGGTGTTGTTTTTAAAAAATAAAGATGCAGTGGTTTCTACTCAGCCGGTAAAGTCATGGAGAGGTTTTATCAATCAAAGAATCAGGTGGGCAAGCAAAGCAGACAAATATGATGATAAAAGAATTTTTTGGGTATTGGTGCTGGTGTATACGGTTAATCTTTTGATTGCATCCTTGGTCATCGCTGCGTTTTGGGACACCACATATCTAGTTTTACTGCTGGTTTTATTGTTGATGAAAACCTGGATTGAATTTCCGTTCGTAAAATCTGCTGCAACTTTTTTCCGTCAACAAAAGCTGATGGCATATTTCCCCTTAATGCAGCCGCTGCATATCGTTTATACGATAGTCATTGGATGGCTTGGCAAATTTGGGAGCTATGAGTGGAAGGGAAGAAAAATAAATTAGCCGGAACTATTCTTTAAACACCTGCACATTCCTGTCAAAGCTTTCTTCAAGAGAAATAAATGTTTCTGTTCGTTCGATGCCTTTTATCTTTTGCAATTCATCGTGAAGTACAAAACGCAATTGGTTAATGTCCTTGCAAACAATTTCGGCAAACATGCTGTAGTTGCCTGTTGTGTAATTCAGCCGAATAATCTCCGGTATCCTGCGCAGTTCTTTGGCTACGGAATCATACAAGGAACTTTTCTCCAAATAAATACCGATAAATGCGATCACGTCATAGCCCAGGTGTTTGAGATCTACGCTCATTCTTGTACCTTTGACAATATTGAACTCCTGGAGCTTTTTGATGCGCACATGAATCGTGCCTCCGGACACAAATAATTTTTTGCCAAGATCGGCGTAGGAAATCTCTGCATTGTCCATCATCTCGTGAATGATTTGCAGATCCAATTTGTCGAGATTTAATTTTGCTCCCATTTGCAGTTAATTATTAAATGTAATCTACAATAATAAGCAATTATTTGAATTATTTCTAAATATTTAAAATATTTGTTGAAAATAATGTAATGAATATGCTTTTTGGTTTAATATTGCTACGAATAGCTCATTGATATATCGATACTGTGGAGTGATGAAACTTTGGCAGACATGCCCTCTTGTCTCGGGGGTGGGGATCACAGGATAAATATAGTGTAATGCCGGATCAAGCAATTGATTCGACTGGGGTTGACCACCGCACATTGCGCTACGGCTAACTGCCCCGTGGAGGTTCGAATCCTCCCTCTACAGCTCTTAATTTGCATATAATAGTTGTACATCAACTGATTATGTGAAATATCTTCTTATTGGTTGGCCGAATAGTTGGCTATTTGCCTCCAAAAAACTTCTCATGTGTGTCGTTTTCTTATTGCTGCCTCTTCATTTTTGGAGAGGCCTTTTTGTTTCCGGAGGTGCGCAATGGATTCGGAAAATCCCCTTTCGTTGCAGTTATCAAACAACGGCAACTAATCTTGCTGGCTCATTCTGTTCTCAAACTCTTCACCGGGTTCGCCACCGCAGCTTTTATTGCCTGGAAGCTCACAGTGATCAATGTTATAATCAATGCGCCAAAACCCGATGCAACGAAAATCCATATTGATATAGATGTTCTGTACTCATATTGCTGCAACCAATTGTTTGAATAATACCATGCTAATGGAATAGCAATGAAGCATGCTAGTATAACAAGCAATGCAAATTCTTTTGAAAGCATTTTCCATAAATCATAAGTTGATGCGCCTAGCACTTTTCGAACGCCAATTTCTTTTTTGCGCTGCTCTGCAACAAACGATGCAAGGCCGAATAATCCAAGACAGGAAATAAAAATAGCGAGTATGGTAAAGAAGGTTGCGAGTTTGCCAACACGTTGCTCATCTGCAAATTTCATGGCATATTCGTCATCAATAAACGAATAGTTAAAAGGAAGGTTGGGATTATATTTTTTAAACGCCTTTTCTATTTTCGCGAGTGCGTCTTTTACCGATACTCCCGTTTTTATAGCCACTGTAACGCCACCTATATATGTATGACTGACCAGGTACACCATCGGCGTTACCGGGCTGTATGGCGATTCCTGGATGATATCTTTCACCACACCAATCACGCGATAATTTTTGCCATCGTACTGTATATTCTGTCCAACAATATCTTTCTTCATTCCTATTTGTTTCACCGCTGATTCGTTCACTATCATTGCTAAACTATCAGTAGCAAAATCCCTGGAGAAATCCCTTCCCTCTTTCAATTGCCAGCCGATTGTTTTGCCAAAATCTTCTGTCATTAACATAAAGCCAAAGTTTGGCGATGTGTTCGGATTTTTACCTTCCCAATTGAAACCGCTACGCCATGCACCAAGGTTGGTGGTTTTGTCTGATGCGCCAGACATATCATTTACCACACCGGTTGCCAGCAGGTCATGCCGCACAGCATCGTAGAACCTGGGCAAATCCTGCGTTACCCCACTAACATCTATCAATCCTTCCTTCTTATAATTGATAGGTCTATTCTTGGCAAACTGGATTTGTTTAAAAACAATAATAGTCCCAATGATCAATGCAATGGAAAACGTGAATTGCAGCACCACTAAAACCTTTCTCGGCAACGAAGCATATTTGCCTACACGAAATGTTCCCTTCAAAACTTTTATCGGTTCAAATTTTGATAAATACAATGCAGGATAGCTTCCGGAAAGCAGGCCGGTGATAAAAGTAAATGCCAGCGTACAAATCCAGAATGCAGGGCTACCCCATGGCAGTTGTATATTTTTAGCTGCAAGCGAATTGAACAAAGGCAGCAATAAAGAAACCAGTAGAATAGAAAATATAAATGATACGAAAGCTACCAGTAAGCTCTCACTTAAAAACTGGCCAATGAGCTGGCTGCGCAATGAGCCGACTGTTTTGCGGATGCCCACTTCTTTTGCCCGCTTCTCGCTGCGTGCTGTGCTAAGGTTCATAAAATTGATGCATGCAAGCAACAGGACAAATATGCCGATAATAGAAAAAAGCCACACAAATTGCAGGCGGGTTCCTACAGGTTTACCATTTTTAAAATCACTGTACAAATGCCATTTATCCATTGGATACAGGTAAGCGCTTTCAATGCCATCAGTCTTTGCATTTTTATGTGCCATCACCACGTTTTTGATCTTTTCTCCTTCTTTATCCATATCAATATTGTCAGCCAATTGCACAAAGCATTGCCAGGAACGGCTGTTCCAATCCGTTACAGCATCTTTCACCCATTGCTCGTTGCTGATATATTTTTTCCAGGGCAGGAAATAGTTTGCATCCTGCAAGGCTGGAAAAGAATTTGTATTTACTATAGGGTTGTTATTCGGGAAATCCCGGAACACGCCGCCCACTTTATAATTGTCTTTGTTATCTAACCTGATTGTTTTGCCTATGGCATCTGCATCTCCATCTCCAAACAATGTTTTTGCCAACGATGTACTAATAATAATAGATGAGGGCTCGGTTAATGCATTGATATTTCCCTGCTGCATGTTCAGCGAAAGCATTGTTGGAAATTTATCTTCTACCCACAAGCCAATACTTGAAATTGTTTTGTCTCCTACGGTAAATGCACTCATGTTCCACCTCGACAAGGAAACGTTTTTAAAATCGCTCCCATACTTGCTGCGCAGTTCATCAGCAATGGGCTGGCAAGTCCGCGGGTCTGTACTTATCGTTCCATCATCGCCAACACTGCTAGTCATTATTTGCGCAAGCTGCTTATGATTCGCAAACGATTTATCGAAAGTAAGCTCATCCCAAATCCATAAACCAATCAGCATAGCTACTGCCATGCCTGTGGCAAGGCCCAGCACATTGATAACTGAATACAGTTTGCTTTTAATAAGATTTCTCCACGCGATTTTGAAATAATTCATTAGCATAAAAAAGAAATTTTTTGATTTCTGATTTTGTGATGTACGATTTCTTCATTTTCGGTTATGCATTAATGTTAGTCACCAGTCGTCAGTTTTCGGTCATCAGTTAGTCTCTAATAGGGCATCTTTCATTATCAATCACTGCTGCCAACTGATAACTGCTGACTGTCTATTCCGTTCTCAAGCTCTTCACCGGATTTGCAATCGCTGCTTTGATAGATTGTGCGCCTATCGTTATGAATGCGATTAAAAGTGTAAGCCCACCGGCAGCGCAAAACATCCACCATTCGGGGCTGATGTGATAAGCAAAGTTTTGAAGCCAGCGATGCAATATCATGTAGGCAACAGGCCAAGCAACAAGGTTCGCGAGCAGTATCCAGAAAACAAATTGCCGCGTAATGGTTGCGGTTACCTGAGCAATGCCGGCACCTAAGACTTTTCGGATGCCTATTTCTTTTTTGCGTTGTTCTGTAACAAACATCGCAAGGCCAAGAAGGCCGAGACAGGCTACCAGTACACCGAGGGCTGATAATAACGTGGAGAGCTCGCTCACTTTTTTTTCACTATTGTATAAATTAGCAATCCTATCATTCAGTAAATTGAAGCTGCATTTTTCAAATGAATGCATGCGGTCCCAGGTGCCTTCAATATAATTGCGCGCATTTGCGCCATCGGCTCCATTGTATTTAATAGTGATATATGTAGATGCTTGTTTTATCCCGGAAAGATGCAATACCAATGGCTTTACAAGCTGGTGCATCGATTCAAAGTTGAAGTCTTTTGTCACCCCAACAATCCGATAAATTCTCCGGAGAGAATCGTTAGAAAGCATAGAAATGCGATGGCCAATGATGGATTTTATACCGGGCGCAAAATCGCTTGCCGCTGTTTCATTGATCACGACAGCGCTACTGTCCGTAGGCATTGAGGCATCAAAGAAGCGGCCTTCTTTCATTTTTATGCCAAAGGTTGGAACAAAATATTCATCCACGTCGAGGAAAGCCGCATGCAACGGATCAGTGTTTGTTTGATTCTCGTATGTATAGACAGATTCAGGCACACCTGGTGCAAACATGACCGATGAGTTGGTAACAGATGCAACAGCCGGATTTTTAAGCAGCTCCCGCCTGAATACTGGCAGCTTATTGCCAAGCGATGATCCGTTAATGATAGTGATCAGTTGCTGGGGTTTAATGCCAAGGTCTTTTTTCTGCATGAAATTGAGCTGGCTTCTCACAGCCATCATCCCTATGATCAGCGCGATGCTTATTGCAAACTGGCTTATTACAAGCACGCTTCGCAAAGAAGATTTGTTTTTTTGATGCAGCCCCTTTAATGTTTCTACAGGTTTAAAGGCAGAGAGAAAAATAGCCGGGTAGCTGCCTGCTAATATGCCCACAAAAATGGTGAATGCCAATAGCAGCGGCAGCGTAAGAGAATAATCAAAAAAGTTAAGTTTAACTGCTTTGCCTGTGAGTTGATTAAACCAGGGCAATGTTAGTTTTACAATGACGACCGCTGCAAGTACAGCAATGGCTGTAGTCAATATAGCTTCTGTATAATACTGTATCATAAGCTGCCACCTGCTCGAACCCAGTGTTTTGCGGATACCCGTTTCTCTTGCTCTTTTTTCGCTTTTTGCTGTGGCAATGTTCATGAAATTAAAAACAGCAATCAGCAGCACAAATAAAGCAGTGGCAATAAAAATGCGCACATACAAAATGTTGCCCAGGCTGGAGTTGCCCCATTCAGTATTGGGATCAATGCCATAAGTTTCTTTAGAATGAAGATGGATGCTGGTGAGCGGCTGCAGTTTCATTTCAAAAACATTTCCGCTTTCCTTGCTATAACGGACATTAAGCAGTTTTTCTATCTGCGGCCTTGCGCCTTTATCAACAATAGCTTTCAGCTTTTGCTCAACGGCATTCGCGTCAGCGCCTTTTTTCAGCAGTATAAAATTGGAGTACCATAATGCAAGCCAGTTATCGTTATTTTTTCCGTGGAGCGTGCTCATCGAAATGAACATATCAGCATTGAAGTGAGAATTTTCCGGAAAGTCCTTCATCATCGCTGATACAATAAATGATGCAGTATCATTTACCATTAGTTGTTTGCCTATCGGGTCCTCGTCGCCAAAATATCTTTTTGCGGTAGCTTCGGTGACCACCAACTGGTAGGGCATTGATAATGCAGTATTAGCATCGCCTTTTAGCAGTTGATGATCAAATACTTTGAAGTAGTTAGAGTCTGCAGTATATACGCTGTGTTCACGAAAATACTTGTCCTTATACCGCATATTGTATGATGCCTCATACCCTATTAATGTGTTAGCTTCTACCTCCGGAAATTGTGTCCTGAGCGCTTGTGCCGCAGGCGGGCTGGTTTTAGCACTGTTCGATGTTGTGGCGTTAAGATTAATGCATGTATATAACCTGTATATGCGGTCAGTGTTTGTATAAAAGCTGTCATAACCAAACTCACTTTGTGCGTACAGGTACAGCATGATTGCGCATGCAACACCAATAGCAAGGCCTCCAACATTGATGGACGAAATCTTGGGGTTGCGCACCAGGTTTCGCCATGCAACAATGAAATAATTTTTAAGCATATTGGTTTTTTACTTCGTTAGCTATAAAAATGTAAAGAATGGTTTAGCTGCTAATAAATAATCGGGATTAACAAGAAGCTGCCACCAACAATATGCCGAAATAAAATAGAAGTGGTTTACAGTATGGTAGCAGCGCGCAATTTACGAATCAGTTCGTTTTTGATACAGAAAGTGTACGTTTTTGATACACTTGCATTTGGCCATAGATTCCGCAATTTTTTTGCAGTGTCGTTTTCTTATTGCTTGCCTCTTCGGTTTTGAAGGGGGCATTTTTGTTTTTATTCTACTAAGGCTTTTGTTGCACCAAAGCACCTGTAATATCAATAAGATTTAATCACTTCGCTGTTTGTATAAAACAGATAACTGGCGGAAAGGAAAAATATACGAAAAGAAAAATTTTTTTGAACCGCTAATTGAGTTTTAATTCGCCCTCAAATAAAAAAGCCAGGTGCACTCAATACAACTGGCTGTTCTTTATTGGGAAGTACGGGGGTCGTCTAAATTAGGACGCCGGCCTTTCAAGCTGGAAATCAGCGATGCAATTTCACAAACCCATTACTTTTTGCAAAGCTAAGATAAAGAAAAGGCTATTTGATTAAAGATTGATTAATCAGCAAGTTTGTGGTTAAATAACTCTGGATTCTATTTTTTATATTTGGCTACCCTTTAAATCAAATTGCCATGAAAAAGCTAACCTTACTCGTTACTCCTTTTCTATTCATTTCATGTTCTCATATTGTACAATTGTACGAAACAAAACCTCAACTTGCTATATCATTCCAGGGACTAAAATCGCTTATGTCACTTCCGTAGTCACCAATATCATTCCAAATAGACAAGTCACTTACATCGCTGCCAAAATCTCCAACATCGTTCCATATTGAATTAGATTGTACATTATCACAGTTCAAGCATCCCAAGTATATTTTATGGCTTTGGCCTCCGCAGATTTGTAATGGCTTATCCTGTGCCAATAAAATAAGCGAAAGGATATTTAGCAGAAGGAACAAGAATATTTTGCTCATTGCTCTTTATATTACTCGAATGTACTATTTTTTACAAACGCTGCATGTGCCGCCTTCTTTAGCGCAATGCTTGCAGTACTTGCAATTTTTGCAGGCTTTACAATTTGCGCCGCCTGAACAAGTGGCTTTCGTGTCAGTAAATGAAACCAGAACAAAGGCTAGAATAAAAGCGGAAATAGTCAAAAGTGTTAGAGTAAGTAAAGTCTTTTTCATATAGTGTAGTATTTCAGAAAAGTTAATACTTAACTATGTTAATACCAAAATGATAAAATAATTTATGTCATTAATTGATTTTATTTAATGCTATCTGGGAGTTTAAGATAATTATTTCCAAGAAATTTAATATCACTTTTTTTTGCAGTTCCTAACGTAGTTGTGCCATCATTTTTATGATAGAAGTACTTAAAAGTATCAGTATGTAAGTCATATTCATAAACCCAACAAGTTGTTAATGGGTCTTTTGCAAGCCATACTTTATGGCCGAAGACTGATTGACCATCAAATTTTATTGTATCAACGGAAATTCTATCTTGTTTCGCTTGTGAAAATGAACATTCGAAGCATATAATTCCAATAATAACAAATAGTATTTTCATTTCTTATTTATCTTTTTTGTTTCTGCTGTTGTGTTAATTATATCGCAACGGTAATTGGTATCGCTGGCCGATAACCCATTTGCCTCCTACAGCTCTTAATCTTCTCATGTGTGTTGTTTTCCTATTGCTGCCTCTTCATTTTTGGAGAGGCCTTTTTGTTTCCTGAATGTGCGTGATGAATTCAGAAAGGTCCCATTTTGTTACACTAATCAGTCAACAGCGCCTGATCTTGCTGCCAATTGTTGGTTCATTCTGTTCGCAAACTTTCAACCGGATTTGCGATTGATGCCTTAATGGCCTGGTAGCTTACTGTTAACCATGCAATGACAATAGATGATGTAATAGTAATAACAAAAACTCCGGCGCCTATTGAAATACGGAACGAAAAATTATTTAACCAGTTGTGCATAAAATAATAGGCAAGCGGCGCTGCTATGGCAAATGCCACACCAATAAGCAGCATAAATTCTTTTGAAAACAGGAAAATTATATTGCCCGCTGAAGCGCCCAGCACTTTACGTATACCAATTTCTTTGGTACGCTGCACTGCCATAAACGATACCAACCCATACAACCCAAGACATGATATAAAAATGGCTATTCCTGCAAATATTTTATACAGTTGCGATAACTGGTTTTCCTGCTCGTAAAAGCTGGCAATTTTATCATCCAGGAACTGGAATTTGTAAACGTACTCAGGGTAAGCAGCGTTCCAGTTTTTTTCAATAAAAGCAAGCGTTTGTTGCAGGTGTTCGGGCTGTATTTTAACTGCCATGGTTCCATATACATACTTCCATGGGGCCATTACAACAGGATACATTGCATCTTTCATGGATGAAGCATTAAAATCTTTCACTACACCGACCACGGGCCCTACCAGTGTGCCTCCCCAAAAATTGATTTTTTTGCCAATTATATCCTGCGGGTTGCGTATGCCTAGTTGTTTGACAAGCGACTCATTCACCACAAACTCCCTTACTGTATCAGATGGCCGGTAGGGGCTGCCTGCAACCATTTGCAAGTCGTATGTTTTAAATACTTCGGCATCAGACCATTTAAGGTCTGCATTAAAATCAACGGGCTTTGCGGTATTGTCAAATGTAAAGTTGCTGCCCCAGTGCGAGTCGTCGGTTATGGCAAAAGCGCCATAGCTAACGTTTTTAATAGAAGAATTCCGTAACAATTGTGTTTTTAGCGCTTCACGTTTAGTCATGCTTAAGCTATCGCCAGGTATATTTATGTTGACAATGGCATCCCTATCAAAACCCATCGGCGCGGTTTTAAAATAATTCATTTGCCCAACAACTATTAAGGTGCCTACTATTAAAGCCTGCGCCACGGTAAACTGCAATACTACCAGCACACGCCTTAACGAAATGCCGCCCACGGTTTTGGTGGTCAGTTTACTTTTAAGCGCTGCGATAGGGTTAAATCCAGCTAATATTACTGCAGGGTAAAGGCCAGATAGCAATGTAACCACTATTAGCACGCCTGCTATAAACAGCATTATGGCTGCATTAAACTCTACGGTGATGCCAGTTTTAAGCAACTGGTTTAAAAAAGGCAAAGTGCTGTAGGCTATAAGAACAGCAATGATCACTGAGAAAAGTGTGATGATAAAAGTCTCGCTTAAAAACTGCGACACCAGTTGTTTTTTCAGGCTGCCCAATACTTTGCGCACACCCACCTCTTTAGCACGGTTAACAGCCTGCGCTGTTGCCATGTTGATAAAGTTTATACAGGCAATTATCATTAGGAAGAGGCCAATCAGGCTTAGGGATGTGATGAGTACTTTACTAAAAGTACGGTGGTTATACGTGCCAAACCTGCTGTCGAAATGCATTTCTGTTAAAGGCTGCGCGAAAAATATCCTGCGGGCGGCGTATTCTGCTGTCTCATGCTTTTTGGTAAAATCAACCAGGTTTTTATTCAGTTGCTCATACGTCATGCTGGGTGGTACGGTTACGAAAGTATTGAGGTAGCCATCATTGCTTCCCCAGTCGTCTGATGATTCGTTGTTGTTTGTTTTTAAAGAAAGCGCAACTTGTATAGGAAAATCAGTATTTACAGGCAGGTTTTTTAATATGCCAGTTATTTTGCAAATTTTATGGTCTTTGTATTTTATGGAACGTCCCATTGCCTTTTTCCAATCACCAAAATAGCGTTCTGCTGTTGCCTGCGTAACTACTGCTGTGTAAGGCTCGGCCAGTGCTGTTTTAGCATCGCCTGCAAGAAAAGGGAAATCGAACATCTCAAAAAAATGCGGCTCAATAAAAAACAACCCCTCTTCGTCAAATTTCTTTTGTGTGGTCTTGCTATTGTCATCCAGTACCGTTATTTGGTCACCGGCTGAGGCGTAGATGGTTGAAACATTTTCAAACTGCGGGTAATCAAGCCTTAACTGTTTTGCGGCAGGGAAACAGGTGCCGGGTGAATAATGTATGCCGTCGGGTAATTTGAACTTACTGCCTACACGGTAAATACGTTGCCTGTTAGCATGAAACTTATCAAAACTGGTTTCAAACTGTATCACCAGGAATATCAGCAGGCATGCTGCTACACCTATCGCCAGGCCTGTGATGTTAATAAATGCATAAGCTTTGTTACGGTTAATATTCCTCCAGGCGATTTTGAAATAATTTTTTAGCATATTAATTTGCTTTGCTGGTTTCGAATAAAGAAAGGAAGCTTTGCCAGCTATTAAAAAATGGGAGTTGCTGCAAAAGTTGCTCTAACAACATGCCGGAATAAAATTCAGTTGATTTACAGTATAGTAGTAATATGCAATTTACGAAACAGTTCGTTTTTGATACAGAAAGTGTACGTTTTTGCTACACTCTGACTCGTTTTTTTATTGCTGCCTTTTCATTTTTGGAGAGGCCTTTTTGTTTTATTATCGATTAGCAATTAGCTGCGATCTTACCCGCGTTTTGATGAAGCAAAGAATTGGAATTCCACAAGTTTTATTTTGAATTTCCGAACTGATATTTGAAATAAAGGCGGGTGAAATTACAAGATCGCAGACCCCAGTCAGATTAAAATCACCAATATTCATTAAAATTTCTTTTTGTCTATAAAGGAAGGAAGCTGAATTCTTAAAATTCAATAAAACAGAAACTAGGAATAAGATTCCAATGGTCAAACGTTTTTTTATGATATTGAGATTCATTTGAAATCATGGAATATTTGATTGAGAAATTCTGAAACCGAACTAGTGAATGCTTTACTGCCTGCTTGGTCTACGGATTTGGCAATGTATCTTAGAAAGTATTATCGGCTCGCTATTTTCAAATCATCTTCGAAGCAGAATTATATGCCTCTATTTTAAAAATATGATTTATAAGGCAAGAGATGAAAAAATTTGTTTAAAAGGAACTGTGGTTTAGGGGAATTTTGGCCTCCATGGGTGAGGAGTGTTTTTGCTTGCTCCAAAACCCACTTTCGCTCCACCTTTTTTCCAATGAATAATAGTTGACACGCAGGCCGAGGTATTGTGTATAATCCTCGCAGGATTTTTTTTCGTACTCCATTGCAACAGATGGATCACCCTTGAGCCAAGCGGCTGTAGCCGAAGCGGCACAGATACCGCTTTCCATCGCATGCTGGATACCTGAGCTGGAGAGTGGATCGACAGCCATAATAGCATCGCCACAGGCAAGCCATGGAATTCCCCAATCCTTTTTTATAAGCAGATGGCTGCCAGCAGAAACGATTCTACGCGTGCCTTTTATCGACAGATTACTCGTTATGGTTTGGGTGTGAGGGGCTTGATAGAGGCAGGTCTCCCAGCCCCTGCGGGAGAGCCTGCGTGATCCCTCTGCATCAGTAAAAAATATAACGATGTGTTTATCCCCTGGAATCGGCGCGGAGTACCACCATCCATCCGGCACCGTTTCCACCAGCATTCCAAAGTTCTGCGGGCCAGGATCGTCATATTGAGCAACGTGTGCAAGTAAGTGATTGTCTTTTACCCGTTGCCCACCCATTCCAAGGGAGAGGTTACCGCTTCGGCCAGTTGCATCAATGAAAAAACGTGCGCTTATAAACTCGCAAATATCTTCTTGGTTTTTTATTTCCACTAAAAATTGACCATTAAAATTAAGATGAGTAACTTTTTGGTTTAACAAGCACAAAGCACCAGATTTCTTGGCTGCCTCAAAAAGAAACTTGTCAAACCTGCTCCGGTCCAGATGCCAGCCATTACCGTAGGGACTGAAAATATAAGAAGATGATTCGATTTCTTGAGAGCCCCAAGCACTCCTGTTGCCCCAGGAAGGGAGATGTCCTTCATTCAGAAACCCATCCCAAAGACCTTGCTTTTTCAGCAGATTGTTTACGGGTGGTGTCAAGGTCTCTCCTATTCGAAGCCTCCTGTAATCCGAAGCTTCCAGCAGAATGACCTTTTTTCCCAGGCGGGCGAGCTCATTAGCAGCCATTGTGCCGGCGGGCCCTCCTCCGGCAATGGCTACGTCATATTGATTTTTCATCCCTTACTTATTTGAGAACAGGGTAGCTCACTGCAATATTGCTTTAGACAACTTTTGAATTTTTCGATATTGAGACCGTACTTATCCAATGTTCTTAACAACTCAGGGCTGATGGCGCCACCTGATCCCAAAAGGCAATTCAACAGCTGGCACATTCTTTCGTCCCGTTGACAGAGCCAGGTGATGATAGGGTTATTTTGTCCGGATGAAGGTCCCCCCTGGCTGTCCCCACCTTTCCAGACTACAGCCGTCAGGGTCTGCTCCCTGTAGAATGGGAATCCTTTAGTTGAACGACCCCTGGCGCGGATGCGGCATAAATATACACCGGGCAGGGTTGTTGTGAAACCGCCAGCAAATTGGCCATTTGTATCGTGATTAAGATTGATAACCATCGGGACCGAATCGGGTCTTTTGATCTCTGCCCAGCAGGCGATGCCGTGGAGAGCAGGCATACCAGCGACAGCTACAGTCGCATTTAACCTGACAGTAGCTCCTGGCTCATAACCGGACTGGCTAAGTGTTGCTCGGAGTGTAAGGTCTGAATAGCTGTGTACAACCAGGCTGTATGGCAAAGTCCTTAGGTCTGAAGTGGTAGTGCCATACTGTTCCTGAAAGGCATTCATGCCCGTTGTCTGAAACCGCGTATCATTCTGAAATTGCTGGCCACTACCTGTAGGCCCATTCCGGTTGGGCTTGCCAATTGAAAGCAGGGCTTCCCAAGTTCCAGCTTGCTGCGGCCTTCCTGGTTCAAGAAGAATGGGTAGAACGATTCGGTAATAGCTTATATTTTGGGAGAGGACATAAATCATTCCGTTTGAAGGCGTTGCCTGCCATGGTTCGATAATGGTGCCAAGCGGGCTGCGTAGACGGAAATTTACGGCGTTTGGATAGGGGGTGAGCAGGATAATGTCAGCGCCCGCGTCCAGCTCAGTAAACTGGAACGGAATTGCTTGAAGTTTTCCCGGAATTAATTTGCCATCAGGGTCCAGGACGATCTCTGTGTTATTGATCCCGGCCAAAATCTGTACAAAATATTTCATTAAAATGAACCGATTGTCATTGCTAACAGGTCCTGTTATCAGGCAATATCCGCCATTGTTGCCGGAAATTGTTTCCAAGGCTGCAGTACTGATGTTTTCCGGCTTCCCCAGGCCCACACTATAGGTCTTTGAGTCAATTTCGGAAGCAACGTCTGCGATCCATTTAGGCTCATTTTCCATACCATCGGTCAGCACTAGCATGGCGTGGATATCATAAGAGGATCCGGTGGCAGTCAGGATCTGTCTGCCAAGATCAATTCCATTGCCAATTGAGGTGCTTCCTCCAGGAGCGAGTTGACCTCCCCTGATTATATTCTTTGCATTTGTTCTGGATGCATCATAAGGATCGCTTGGGTCACCGAGTGGTAATACGTCCAGTAGTTTATCGGCTGTCTGGTTGAATCGTACGATACCCAAAGCATCTCCCTGGACCATCACATCCACGAGAATGGATGCAGCATCCATCAGGCTCTGGTATTTGGATTGTCCATCACCCCTGTCTTCAGACATGCTTCCGGAATGATCAAGGACAAGCGCCGCTGCAGCAGTCTGCCTGGCAGCAGTACTGGCTGTTATTGGAATGACCCACGTTTGGCCTGAAGCCACGTTTGTTACGGTAACCTGGTCAGAGATCATTTCACCAATGGCACCTGTTTGGTATACAACCCATATACGCGCAAATGCGAGGCTACTTCCAGCAGTAGGTCCGGCTTGCGCTGAAGCAGGCGGATACACTGTAAGCCGTGAATTTGCAGGTACGCCTGATCCCAGTACCTGGAAAGTTATGGCTGAGGTGGAAGAGACCTCAAAGACCACCGGTTGCGCAAGTTTACGTGACATTCCGGAGGGTCCTTGCGGCACATCCTGAAAATTTAGTGAGGGAGTAAGCAGCTGGATAAAGCTTGAACCACATTTTTCCATCTCCACGAGGCCACTGCCATCCTTAAGAATAAATCCCTGTAGACTCCAATCAGTAACCATCTTGTCCGCATTCGGTATATCCCTGT
>DATMMJ010000444.1:0-2219 GCA_035569795.1 Puia sp.
TAAATACCGCGTCGTAACCAAATCCATAATTTCCTTTAGGCTCACTTGCAATTTTGCCTTCGCAAATGCCTTCAAAGAAATATTCGCTGTTATTTAATATTAGTGAGATTACAGTCCTGAATCTTGCATTTCGGTCATTGCTACCAGCGAGCCTGGATAATAGTTTATCAATGTTCTTGTTAAATGACTTGTCTTCACCGCTATAGCGTGCGCTTTTTACCCCTGGCTCGCCATCCAGGGAATCTACTTCTAATCCTGTATCCTCGCTGAAACAGTCCATGCCTGATAATTCATGAATCGTCCGCGATTTTTCAGAAGCATTTTGCTGTAATGTATCATACGGTTCCGGTATCTCAATGAGCAAACCTGCTTCTTTCAAACTAATGACTTCAACCTCTTGCCCGATCACAGATCTTATTTCTTCCACCTTGTGAAGATTGTTCGTAGCGAAAATCAGTTTGTACATTTTTGTATTTGATTCATAATTCAAATAAATTTTGCAGACAAACCCAGAGCTTGGTTTTCAAAAGTTTGCTTTCATTGGTTTCTATTGTCAGATCCACTAGAGGGGGAACGTATAAATAAATACATCCATCGAACTCCTGTTGCTTGAAAAGGGGAAAATGAATGGGCAATTTTACTGATGTTGGCTCGACGCCAAATAGAATAAGCTTTTTTGGGATCAATTGCTTTTTTAATGCAGTTATATTGATTTGTTCTCGTGCCTTGTTCAAGATAGCTACATCTTCTAAATTTATTTTGCATGCATCCAGCAATTTTATAATAAATGCTAAATGCATTTCACTTAAAAACACCGCATCATTGCTGTACGTAACCAGGGAAATATGCTTTTTATTCCTGCCTAAAAATTTATACCCCTGATCAAGAAGCGGCTCTTTTTTTTTGTCCCCATCATCCATTGTCACAAGCATATTTTTATATAACCCGGAAGCGACAATCGCCGGGAGTTGGATTTTATTTAAACTCATGTTAATTTTTTATAAGCTGATACTAACAATTGTTAGTTTTTTTGTTCCGTTTCTTTGCTGACACAAAGAATGTTTGTTTCTTTGTGCCTGCAAAAATTATTTTTATGATAGATAGTATGGCCATCAAGATCACCAAAGCCGGACGCAGCAAATTAAACGAAATCAATTTTGACAAGCTCCCTTTTGGGAAATATTTTACGGACCACATGCTGGAAGCAGATTGCGAAAATGGCGAATGGAAATCAGTGGAGATAAAACCTTACCAGCCCTTGCTGGTGGACCCTTCCCTGGCCGCACTACATTATGGTCAGTCTATTTTCGAAGGCATCAAGGCATATAAAAATAAAAATGGGGACGCATTTATTTTCAGGCCTCTGGAAAATTTTAAGCGATTCAATATTTCTGCAGAGCGCATGGAAATGCCCATGATACCCGAAGAAATTTTTATCGAAGGAATGCGCCAGCTTATAAGCATTGATAAAAACTGGATCCCTGCAAAGGAAGATTATGCCCTATATATTCGTCCTTTGATGTTTGCAAGCGATACCGCTATTGGGGTGCGGCCATCTGAAAAATATAAATTTTTAATATTGCTTAGCCCAACAGGCCCTTATTACTCAGCCCCAATGAGAATTTATGTAGAAGAAAAATTTACCCGCGCAGCCCCCGGAGGCGTTGGCTTTGCCAAGAATGCAGGTAATTATGGAGCAAGCATGCACGCGACTGCCATTGCAAAAAAGCAAGGTTATGACCAGGTTCTCTGGACTGATGCTTTTGAGCATAAATGGATGCAGGAAGTGGGAACCATGAATGTCTTTTTTATTTTCGGCACCACAGCGATTACTCCGCCACTCGATGAAGGGACGATTCTTGAAGGCGTAACAAGAGACAGCGCAATCACTATTTTAAGAGAAATGGGTATGGAGGTGGAAGAAAGAAAAATCAGTATTGATGAGCTGACAGAAAAGTATAAGGCTGGGAAATTGAGCGAAGTGTTCGGGGTGGGGACCGCAGCTACTATTGCGCCAATAAAGGAATTGCGCTATAAAGATTTTGTGATGCGCTTTGACACCGATACATGGGAAATTGCACCTGGACTAAAAAAAATCCTGACGGATATAAAAGAAGGAAAGCGGCTAGATAATCATGGGTGGATGTTTAAGGTATAGACCTTTTTAGTTCCTTCCGTGCGGTGCTGGATGGCCGGTTTCCATTAATATTCAAGGAAGG
>DATMMJ010000445.1:0-13151 GCA_035569795.1 Puia sp.
CGCATAGTGGTGCAATGGTGGGTATTTGCACTTGCAGGGTTTTTATCCATTTTTATTGCTGTGCTTACGGTAGCCCATGAATCTGTTAAAGCGGCATTAGCCAATCCGGTGAAAAATTTAAGAACGGAATAAAAATCTGGAGAGGGGAATCCTCATGACAGTAACTTTCTTATTAATATGTAAAAAAAGAAAACAAGAATCCTTTTGTCAATTATTTAACCTGATGCGACTTTGTGCAAACCTAATGCGTAATAGCCACTGCTATTCGAACTGACAAATACTAAATTGCAATAAACAATTCTGCTTACAAATGAAACTATATTTATTCGGCCCTCAAACTCCTCACCGGATTCTCCAGGGAGGCTTTAATTGCCTGAAAACTTATGGTTACCACTGCAACAAAGATTACCAGTACTCCTGCAAAAGCAAACATTTTCCAACTCAGCATTATCCGATATGGATAATTCATCAACCATTTGTTCGTTGCCACCCATGCAAATGGGATGGATATAATTAACGAGATAAAAATCAGTTTTAAAAAATCTGTTGAGAGTATCGTTACGATACTGATTACAGATGCACCCAATACTTTACGCACACCAATCTCCTTTGTTCTTTTTTCAGCGGATAAGACAGATAATCCAAACAACCCTATACATGAAATAAAGACGGTTAGTACAGCACTGAATAAAATAATTTGTTTCCATTTTGCTTCTGCTGCATAGCTCTGTTCATTTTCTTCCTGTTTAAAACTGTAAACGAACGGACTTAACGGGAATAAATTCCTGAATGTCTTTGATATGTATTGTAATGTTGACGTCTCAGTAGACGTTTTTATTTTTATGTAAACAGTTCCGTAATTATTACCTGGCTTCATGGTAAATAATTGCGGTGTTATTTTTTCTGTCAATGGTTTAAAATGATAATCTTTTACAACACCTGCAACGGTATAAGTTTTTCCGTCTTCAAAACTCATTACCAACTGATTTAAGGGTTGTTTCCATCCAGCCTCTTTCACAAAAGCTTCATTTACCAAAACGGTATGCGTTGAATCGGATGGATAGTCAGGAGAAAAGTTTCTGCCTGTTACAATGGGTATGTTGAGCAATGGCAGATAAGATGCGTCCAGCGTTTCAACAACAACATTCACTGATTTATCGCCAGCCGCTTTTACTGTGTTGTTGGAAAAATCAGGATTCTTTGCTGCAACCCCTGTTATATCCGGATTCTTCATTAACAGCTGCTTAAATAAAGCCGCTTGATTGTGGGTTAATTGTGGCTTTTGAACAGTAATCAGATGACCATCATCGTACCCTAAACTTTGTGTGGTGAGATAATTAAACTGTAAAACAACAGCAAGAGTACCGATAATTAAGAATGACGCCAACGCAAACTGAAAAACGACCAGCGACTTTTGCAAATAATTATTACCAGCGAGATTAAAGCGGCTGTATAATGTTTTGACAGGATTATAATTTGATAATACTGCTGCAGGATACAATCCGGCTAACAACCCTGTAATGATAAAAAGTGCTACACAACTTATAATAAGTTTTGTATTGAATAAATAAGTAAGTGCGAGTGCTTTGTTTGTAAGTTGATTAAATAAAGGCAGCACTGCTGTTACAATAACAATTCCGAGCCCGAAAGCGATAAGACAC
Organism: Puia sp.; assembly: GCA_035569795.1. Taxonomy (GTDB): domain Bacteria; phylum Bacteroidota; class Bacteroidia; order Chitinophagales; family Chitinophagaceae; genus Puia. The sequence continues at coordinate 1,662 of DATMMJ010000445.1, forward strand.
GAAATGAATGATTCGCTGAGAAATTGTATCATCAATTGCCTGCGTGTTCCGCCAATTACTTTGCGAATACCTATCTCCTTTGCACGTTTTACGGAACGTGCCACGGTAAGGTTTACAAAGTTGATACAGGCAATGAGTAAAATAAACGCCGCAATCGTAGAAAGAATAAAGGAGTATGTTGGGTTGCTTTTATCAGAAAGTATTTCATCTTCATCAGGTACCATGCTGCCAAGATGGATAGCAGTAAGTGGTTCAAGCGCATAAGACATTCTTATGTCTTTAATACCATACCTGACTCTGATATCATTAATGGCTTCGCTGGCATCCGCCTTAAACACTTTATCCATTTTATCCTGCACAGATTTTATATTTGCCTGTGGGGAAATCACAACAAATGTGGTAAGAAAGGAATTAAACCAGTTATCATTATTACTTTCATCTGCTGCCGATACTTTTAATGGCAATACAACGTTGAATTTAATAGATGAATTTTGTGGACAATTTTTTGCAACACCTGTTACCGTATAAGGCACAAACATGTCATCATTTTTTATCGATATTGCTTTACCAACTACATCCGAATTACCAAAATATTTCTTAGCTATATCTTCAGTAATCACTACTGAATTAGGCTGCCTTAATGCTGTTGCAGGGTTGCCGCTTAACAAAGGGAAGTTGAATACTGAAAAGAAGTTTGGATCTACAACGCTTATGAATTGCGATTGTATATCACTGCCTGTTTTAATATCAGCAAAACGTGGCTCAAAACGCACAAAACTTTGTATCTCAGGGATGCGTGCTGTAAAGCGAGGGCCTGGAAAATATCCCGTGTAACTACCGGAATGAAGACTTCCATCATCTTTCTTTTGTTGTTTATCTATGCGATAAATCCGGTTCACATTTTTATGAAAGCGGTCGTAACTCACTTCATCTTTTATATACAACATAATGAGCATTGCACAAGCGAGACCCATACTTAATCCTGCAATATTTATGAAGGAATAGATTCTATTATGCAGCAGGTTTCTGAAAGCAGTTTTAAAATAGATTTCAAACATAAGAAGATGTATATTATGTGTTAATCAGGTATATCAGGTCAAAAACGCAAGAAAAATGCCATATAACTATTAGATTGAAAATTAATATTTTATGAAATTAAGGGGCAAAAAAAATTGCATGATTTTGATACACTACCTGTTCGATTGGAGAACAGCCTGTCTTGTATTTTCAAACTAGTTGTTGTATTTTCCAGACACGCATTTTCAAATTGGCCTAAAACTAAACCTTATCGATTATGAAAAAATCTATTCTTTTTTCCATGTTTATTGTGATCACAAGGGTATCAGTGGCGCAAAACAGTGAACTACCCGCTCAGAATTTCGACCGGTTTTCCTTCGGGGTAGGTGCTGGTCTTGATTACGGTGGGTTAGGGTGTAACTTAACCGGTTACCCGCAAAAGAATATCGGGCTTTTTGCAGGCGCCGGTTATGCATTTGCAGGTATAGGTTTTAATGCAGGCGTCAAATTCAGGCTGGTTTCAAATAGGCGGTTCACTCCTTATGTAGTGGCAATGTATGGATATAATGCAGCCATAGCTGTTACTAACAGTCCAAATTACAATAAATTATTTTACGGACCCTCTGTAGGAGCGGGATTTGACCTTGGTTCTCATGCAAAAAACCGGGGCTATTTTTCTCTAGCCCTACTTATACCATTCCGCAGCCCGGACGTAAATAGTTACATGGACAATCTCAGAAACACGTACGGCGTAAGTTTTAATAATGATCTGCTGCCCATAGGAATTTCAATCGGATATAGATTCGTGCTTTATTGAAAAATCAAGGGGTTCTTTTATAAATATCAGAGGGAAAGCTCCCCCCACCCTTTCCTGTACTGTCTTTTTATAAATTGATTGGCAGGTTCAAAATTTGTCACCTTCATATTTTCGCCATCCCATGTAAGGGCAACATACCGGCCGCTGAACTTATACCCTTCCATATTCCCATAAACAGGATCGTTGCGTTTGATTTTTTCACGGATATTGAAACTCCTTAACAACAAATTGCCCAACAAAACTGTTTCCGTTAACGGTCCTGCATATCCTACAAATGGGGAATCTACTGGCATTTTCCCAAAACCTGCAATGCTCGCATCAACCCATTGCCACCAATGGCCATCCATCCCGCCATTCACCCGCGGGTATTTTTCCTGAACGTTTACATCTTTATTTAATGATAGCGGCAGAAGCCTGGGATGAGAGCCTCCCCAGCCACAGGAAACTTTTCCTTTTGTGCCTATGAATAAAGTGCCTCCTTCAAAGTCATTTTCACCAGGCCAATCAGAAAGCGCTTCATTGGAATTTAGATCCGGGTCTAATTCAGTGAGTCGTTCAGGAGTTATACCTCCATCCATCCAGAACAAATCGACATCCTTACCATTCTTCTGGGTAAATTTAAATTTCAGCGAACTGGAAACAGGCCCGCTTTCTGGGTAAATACCTTCTTTAAAAATACCGCTGTAAACGGTACTGGCACTGCCGGAAATTTCTTTTGGATAACCAAGCTCCAGCAATTTAAATGGAGGACCAATGATATGACATCCCATATCGCCCAATGCTCCGGTACCAAACTGCCACCATCCGCGCCAATTGAAAGGAACCAGGTTATCAATATAGTTGGTCGTTTGCGCAGTGCCCAGCCACAGGTCCCAATTCAATTCTTTAGGGATAGGTGGTTTTGTATCCGGCCATGAAATGCCTTGCGGCCACACCGGGCGATCTGTCCAGCAATACACTTTTTGAATGTCGCCAATCAGGCCAGCTTCAAACCATTCGCGCATGATGCGCATGCCGTCGCAGGATGAACCCTGATCACCCATTTGCGTAACTACTTTATATTTCTTTGAGGCCTCAGTAAGCACACGGGCTTCATAAATATCATGCGTTAGCGGCTTTTGCAGATAAAGATGTTTGTTAAGCTGCATGGCGCTCAAACCAACAATGGCGTGGTTATGATCAGGTATTGCAACGGTGACCGCGTCAAAATTCTTGCTTTCCTTTTCGAACATCTCCCGCCAATCATGATAAAATTTTGCTTGCGGGAACTCCTTGCGCCGCGGAGCGGCTTGCCTTTCATCCACATCGCACAAAAAAGAGACCACTGCATTTTTTTTTGGCGCAGTGGCATAATGGTGGATATCATTTTCAGCCTCGCCACCACAACCTACCGCTGCGATATATAATTTGTCACTTGGGGCAACAAAACCCTTCCCGCCCAATACGTAGCGCGGTACAATATAAAACCCTACCCCAGCCAGTGCGGCCGACTTGATGAAGTCTCCTCTCGTGATCGCCTTTTTTACAGGTAGCATGATTTTCTTTTTCATGGTAATTGGTTAATGCTTTTTAAGTGGTTTTTCTGCAACTTCTTTAAAAAAAACGATGTCGTCCTCTCCGTGATTTTGCAGGCCAATATACCCTGCATCAGGCCTCCTTCCGCGCTGAGGTTCGAAATCAAATTTACGCTCCGGAGTGGGATCGCCTTCCGTATAGTCAGTAACTTTCTCCCCATTTACATAGACAATAGTCCTTGGCCCATCAAGGGTAATTTCCATTGTATTCCAATCCGGGCCGGGTTTGCCCGGCTTGGCCAATGGTTTGGTTAGCGAATACAGGGTACCTGTTATATGATACTCATCTTCGTTTGAGGTTTCCGGGTGATTATCAATTTGCACTTCATAACCATAATGCACGGGCATCCATTCTTCACGTGGTTCAATTGGTATGCGAATAAAAACGCCGGAGTTGCTGTTGAATTTTTGCATCTTATAAACCACTCTGAGCACACAATTGCTAAATTGTCCTTTTGTCCAATATAAGAGCCCCATACCCCCGTGGCTACGGATCATTCCGTCTTCCACCATGTGGCTGCCGGGCCCTACATGCTTCCAGCCAGTCAGATCATGGCCGTTGAAGAGTTGTTTCCATCCATCATCTGAGGATTTATCAGTAACGGGCTGACCGCTAAAATGAAAAATCCAAATTAATGGGAGTATGCATGTGCACCTACAAATGAGTGTTTTTGTATTAGTCATATGGCTATTTTTGCTTGAGTGAATTTATAAATAAAAACAAGCGATTGATTAAATCCCAAAAAATATTCTCAATTGATTTGCTAATGATTAGCCCGAATTGGTCGTGCAATTTGTGCATGGCCAGGGGTAACATATTGATCATTCACATTTAGTAATATTTGCCTACATGATTTTTTTACTCTAAGATTGTAACCGGTATTACTCCCCTCTCTAACGATTATTTATGAGAAGAAGCCATTTTATTGTTGGGCTGATTATGCTCACTTTTTTCGTCATCTCCTTTTTGACCAACATCATAGGCCCGCTTATCCCTGACATGATCAAGGGATTTAGCCTCAGTCTTACGCTGGTCGCGATCCTGCCTTTTGCTTTTTTCATTGCTTATGGAGTGATGTCAATCCCTTCCGGAATGCTGATTGAAAAATACAATGAAAAAAAGATAATGATAGCGGCATTCATCGTTGCTTTTGGAGGCTCGGTGCTGCTGGCTGTTTTTCCAAATTATCTGTCGGCAGTACTTTCTTTATTCCTTATCGGTTGTGGCATGGCCATGCTCCAGGTTGTGATCAATCCATTGCTTCGCACCGCAGGTGGTGAGGAACATTATGCATTCTATTCCATCATGGCGCAACTTATTTTTGGGCTCGCCTCGTTTATCAGCCCCTTGGTTTATTCGAGTATCGTAGTGAACATGGAGAAAAAAAATCAAGACAACTTCATTTTACTGGCCTTGGGCAAACATGTGCCTGTCCAGTTGCCCTGGATTTCCATGTATTGGCTGTTCACAATAATATGCCTTGTCATGATTGTTATACTCATCTTTTCACGTTTTCCAAAAGTGGAATTGAATACAGATGAAAAACCCGGTGCACTTCAGACGCATATTATGTTGTTCAATAAAGGCATCGTTATCCTATTTTTTATTGCTATGTTCTGCTATGTTGGAACAGAGCAGGGAGTCGCCAACTGGATTTCTCAGTTTCTGCTGACGTATCACCAATATGATCCACAAAAGACGGGCGCGGAGACAGTTGCTTATTTTTGGGGATTGATGACAGCCGGGGGAGTCCTGGGGTTATTTTTAGTGAAGTTGATGGATAGCCGTCATGTCCTTATTCTGTTCACTTCTTTAGCCGTTTTCAGCTTAAGTGTTGGCTTATTTGGGCCCGGTAATATTTCTCTCATCGCCTTTCCAATGGTCGGATTTTTTGCATCAGTGATTTACCCTGTCATTTTTTCCCTTGCACTCAACTCGCTGGATGAGCACCACGGATCTTTTTCGGGTATACTCGTTACGGCTATTGTAGGCGGTGCAATTATCCCTTTGGTAATCGGCACGCTGGGAGATCATTTTGGGTTGCGCAGCGGGATGTGTTTCCTGTATCTGACACTTGGATTTATCTTAAGTATTGGCTTTTGGGCAAAACCCATTATCAGGAACAAGACAATCAAATTATTTGGAAAGAAGAAACTTCCAAACTAATACAAGCTACGGTATGAATGATAGAAAAATTATTGGCATTGATCTCGGAGCAACCAATATACGTGGTGGTTTGGTAAAGGGAACGGAACTTTCAAAAATTAATGCCAAACGCATCAACAGTGCAGGGTCAGTTGACGAAGTAATGGCTGATGTTTTTGCCATTATTGAGAGTTTAATAGAAAATGATGTTTCTGCCATCGGCATCGGCGTACCGAGTGTTGTGGATGTGGCCCAAGGTATTGTTTACGATGTGCAATATATTCCTTCCTGGAAAGAGGTGCATTTAAAAAAAACTATCGAAGACCGATATCAGATACCCGTACTGGTGAATAATGATGCAAATTGCTTTGCCCTCGGAGAATATTATTTCGGCAAAGGCCGGGGCACGGATAACATGATTGGGCTGACCATAGGTACAGGATTGGGCGCAGGTATTATCATTAACCAGCGCTTATTTACAGGCCCCAATTGCGGGGCAGGAGAATTCGGTATGGTGGATTATCTTGATCATTGCTATGAATATTATGGCAGCGGGCAGTTTTTTCAAAATGTCTATAACACAGACGGGCAGGAGGTATTCGAAAAAGCAAATGCCGGAGATTCTGAGGCAAGGCGATGGTATGCAGAAATGGGCACACACCTTGGCAATGCGATTAAGATGATCATGTACACCTATGATGCTTCTCTGATTATTTTCGGCGGTTCGGTGCGCTTCGCCTATCACCATTTTCGGGAGACCATGTGGCAGCGTATTAATACATTCGCATTCAGAAAATCATTAGAAAAGCTCCGGATCGAATTGTCCGATCTGGAAAACAGCGGCATCCTCGGTGCCGCTGGACTATATTATGATTTTGTAAAATGAAAACAGTAAGTTGGTGCAATTGCATTACCCGCATCCCGCAAGTTCCGTCGCATGTGCTAATTGTTGCAAGTGCGCCCATAAATACGCTAATAGCTTAAACGGTTCTACCCTGCCTGATGCGTTGTTCTTTACTAATCAAACGCAGAAAATGAAATAAGGCTGTCGGAGTACCCACCAATTGCGATTTTCTGAAAACCGGTCGATTGTTTTTGAGATCCTTCTTTTATTTATGTTTGAAATGAATTTTTCTTAATTTAAATTATTGAGTCAGTTGTTGGGATCCCAACCCCTCTAGCGGTTTTGCTGCTTGCGTCTGCTAAAATCACTTGACCGAACAAGTGTATCAAAAACGTACACTGCCTGTATCGTTAACGAACTGGTTCGTATATTGTGGCATTCTATTTCATTGTAAATCACTAACATTCAATTCCGGTATATTATTGGGTAACATAACGGGCAACATGACCGTCTATCAGAAAAGCAACATTTGCATTAAATAATGAACTTTATGAAAGAAATCTTAATTAAACAGAAAATATGATAGAGCTTCAGCACATTTCAAAATGGATCAGCATTGGCGGCATTCGCACTTTTATTCTAAAGGACATCAACCTGACTATTAAGGAGGGCGAGTTCATTTCCATTATGGGGCCATCTGGCTCGGGCAAGTCCACTTTGCTCAATATACTTGGTATGTTGGACGAGCAATCCGAAGGAGAATACTTTTTCTTGGATCAGGCAGTGCATACTTTGAAAGAAAAGCACCGGTCGAAATTATCCAAACAGTACATCGGTTTTGTATTCCAGGCCTATCATTTGATTGATGAGCTGACTGTGTATGAAAATATCGAAACGCCACTCATTTACCAAAGTCTCAAATCATCTGAAAGACAGTCTATCGTTGCAGATGCGATTGACCGTTTTAATATTGTTGGCAAAAAAGATTTGTTCCCTACGCAATTATCCGGCGGCCAGCAGCAACTGGTAGGTATAGCAAGAGCCCTGGTGGCAAAACCAAAATTATTGCTTGCAGATGAGCCAACAGGAAACCTCAACTCCAAACAAGGGGAAGAGATAATGGAGCTTTTTAAAGAACTAAACACAAAAGATGGGGTGACGATTGTGCAGGTAACACACTCTGAAAAAAATGCGAGCTATGGCTCTCGTATTATCAACTTATTAGACGGAAGGATTGAATCAGAATCGTGAATGGTGCATAGCCAGTAAATCTCGGCCGACCATTGACAAAGCACAAATCAACCCCGTATTAATCTTAACTCAACATTACATTTCATGCAAAGGATCAAAATCGTTATTCTTTTTTTTGCAGCTTGCTCATGGCATAATGAAAATTTTAGCCAGGAAAATGCAATAATTGGTTCTACACTATCAGTCAAGCAATGCGTTGACATTGCCATAAAAAATAATCTCCTGGTTGAGCAAAGTGACATTAGCAAACAAATTAGTGGTGTGAACTTTAATCAGTCTAAAGATTATCTGCTTCCATTTATTGGTGCCAACGGCCAACAGGGCATATCATTCGGAAGAAGCTTAAATACCTATACTTACTCCTACGTTAACCAGCAGATAAACTCCGGGAACTATGGTATCAGCACAAGCCTTGTCTTATTTAGCGGGCTGCAGACACAAAATGCAATCAGGCAATATGCCTATGCTTTTAATGCTAGCAAACTGGATCTCGAGCAACAAAAGCAAAACATCACACTCAGCGTATTGCTGGCTTACCTTCAGGTACTCAGCAGCCAGGACTTGCTGGATATGAGCCGCAGACAGGCCGATGTGGATGCAAAACAAGTGGAAAGATTAGACCTGCAAAATAAAGAAGGGGCACTTCTTTTATTATCCAATTTAACTGACCTCAAAGGTCAATACGCCAGCGATATGGTGAGTATTGCCACCGCAGTGAATACGCTTGAAACGGCCAAGATCAACCTGTTCGGGCTCTTGAACATTCCTTATAAAAAAGAGATTCAGTACGAACCAATCCCGCTTGACCTGCAGGCAGCCGATTACTTGTCCAGCTCGGACAGCATTTACAATATTGCTTTGGGCACACTTCCGGGAATAAAATCAACCGACCTCAGAATAAAATCCCTTCAAAAAGGGCTTCAGGTTGCGCGCGGGCAATATTACCCCACATTATCTTTTAATGCAGGTGTAAACACTTCCTATTCTAATGCTGCAACCGTATCTGTACCCGGCTCAGTTACGAATGTTACCACTTCAGATTTTGTTACCGTAGGCGGTACTAATTACAATGTCATATCGCCTCAACAAAGCTTTTCTACCAAAAACATTTCTTTTGGTGATCAGTTCAATAATAACCAGTATACTTCGCTAAATCTTTCGCTCTCCGTTCCAATCCTCAATTATTTGAGAGCCAGGAACAACGTGAAACTGGCCAAGATCAATTTGCAGAATGCCAGATACAACGCAAATTCCATACGGCTCGTATTACAGCAAAATGTTGAACAGGCATACCAGAACATGATACTGGCAAACAGCCAGTATAAATCTTATCAGGATGAAGTAACGGCCTTTGCTGAATCATTCCGGACAACGCAGATCAGGTTTAATGAAGGCGTTGTTACTTCTGATGTGTATCTTCTTGCAAAAAATAAAATTGATGCCGCGAATATCAACCTGACGGTATCGAAATACAATTATATTTTTCGGGGAAAAATTTTGGATTTCTACCAGGGAAAGCTGACCTGGTAAATGCGACAGGAGAAAGTAAAATCCAGAATGGGGATTTTCCCATTGCAGCTTTCAAGCCGGTAGTTCACAGTTTCGCTTCAATCCATTTATTAAGTACCTCAGAAATCCTTTCTGTTTCTACCATGAACCCATCATGGCCATAAGCAGAGTCAATTTCAACCAATGAAGCATTTGGCATATGCTTGGTAAGAAAATGCTGTTCTTCCAACGGGCAAAGAATATCGCTGTTGATGCCAACGATCAACGTTTTATGTTGGATTTTTCCGAGAACCGCCTTGACATCTCCAGATCTCCCTCTTGCAATATGATGGCTGTCCATTGCTTTAGTCAGGAGCCAATAGCTATACACGTTAAAGCGCTTCGCTAATTTTTCTCCCTGATAATTTACATAAGAAGAAGCTTTATAGTGGTCGATTTTACTAAAATCGGTATCCGTTTGCTTTTTAACCAAAATTCCATAATTGCGATAAGAAAGGACGCCAATCGCACGTGCTGCTTTCAGCCCCTGTTTTCCTGCATCAGCAGAATTTTCCTTCCATGACTTGTCTGCCTCAATCGCCAGGCGCTGAGCAGTATGTATGGCAATGCCCCAAGCGCTTTCCGTGGCCGAAGTAGCAATGAGGAAGAGATTTTCAATAGCGTCTTTTTCCATAACGGCCCATTCCAGCGCCTGATAGCCACCCATACTTCCACCCATCAGCAAACGAATTGTACTAATCTGGAGATACTCACGTAGAAGCATATGCGCCCTTACCATATCCCGAATGGTGACGATGGGGAAGCTGCTGTAATAAGGCTGCCGTGTCTGCTCATTTGTGCTCAAGGGCCCTGTTGAGCCGTAGCACGAGCCCAGAATATTTGCGCAGACTATAAAATATTTTTCCGGGCTGATGAGATGGCCCCTGCCCACCAAACCAGGCCACCAATCGATGGCATCCGAGTTAGCGGTCAAGGCATGGCAAATCCATACCACATTATCTTTAGCATCATTCAAGGTGCCATAAATACTATAAGCGATGGTGATGCTGGGTAACGTTTGCCCGCTGTCCAGTTCAAAAGGCTTCTTATATTCAAAATACTCCATTCGCCAGATTGTGCATTTGAGGATGCAAAATAAGGGCTTGTATGAATTACATTTGTAAAAATTTTTTAAATGATACATATTGAGGTGAACCGTGTACATGGTGACTATGGTTTTGAAGCCAAAGATGATAATGGCCATACCGTGCGCTTAGACACTAGCCCTGAAACCGGCGGAGAAAATTTCGGCGTGCGACCCATGCAGATGCTGCTTATGGGGCTAGGAGGCTGTAGTGGCATTGACATTATCTCAATACTCAAAAAGCAGCGTCAGCAGGTTGAAGGCTTCAGCATGTATATAGATGGTGAAAGAGAAAAAGGCGTTGATCCTTCTTTATGGAAAATCATCAACGTGGTGCTTGAACTCAAAGGCGATATTGATCCAGAAAAGGCAAGAAGGGCCTGTGAGCTTTCTATAGACAAATATTGTTCTGTCGCTGCCACATTAAAAGCAGCAGGCTGCGAAATTAAATGGGAAGTGAGGATAGCCAATGGCAAGTAGTAAAGGACACCCAAGTAAGACGGATAAAAAGCTAAACACATCAGCCTATCCGCAGACGTAATAAGAAGAGTTACTAACTGCAATAACAAATTGTAATATGAACCCGATAACTGAAGCAATACGAATCCAAGTGGAGCGTACCGATGAAATGGAACATTCTTCCCCTTTATTTTTGACAAGCAGCTTTTGCTTTGATAATGCTGAACAGATGCGCGCCGCTTTTGCTGATGAGACAGATGATAATATCTACAGCCGTTTCAGCAATCCGTCAGTGCAGGAATTTGTTGACCGGGTATGCGCACTGGAAGGCGCTGAGACAGGCTACGCCACTGCATCCGGCATGAGTGCCGTATTTGCCTCGTTTATGGCTTTTCTGAAAAAAGGCGACCATCTCATTTCATGCAATGCCATATTTGGAAGCACACATACCCTCATCACAAAATACCTTCCGAGGTATGGCATTGAATATACTTATGTGCCGGCTGGAAGGCCCGAAGAATGGGAGTCTGCCATCCGGCCAAACACAAAAATGATTTATCTGGAAACGCCAACCAATCCCGGGCTTGATCTGATAGATCTTGAATTTGCAGGTAGGCTTGCACGTGAGCACCACATTATTTTGAATGTCGATAATTGCTTTGCAACACCTGTCAATCAATCTCCCATTAAATATGGAGCGGATATTGTGTTGCACTCGGCAACAAAATGGATGGATGGCCAAGGACGTGT
>DATMMJ010000446.1:0-12555 GCA_035569795.1 Puia sp.
TGAAACCAGCAACCATCACTTCTTTTTTAACTGAGGCAATTGTGAAGGAAATCATTGCCTCCGGCATCCTACCTCAAGGCGCACTCCAGCTCCTTTGTGGAAGTGCAGGCGATCTACTGGATCATGTCAGCTCTCAAGATGTCATCACCTTCACTGGTTCCGCTTCAACAGGCCTTATGCTCAAATCTAATAAGAATGTGTTGCAGCAAAATGTTCCCTTTACGATGGAAGCAGATTCGCTCAACTGCATTGTACTGGGTGATGATGTTACACCGCAAATGGCGGAGTGGGACTTGTTTATTAAAGAGATCAAAAAAGAAATGATTTCAAAGGCCGGGCAAAAATGCACTGCGATCAGGCGGGTTTTTGTCCCTGAAAATAAATTGGAAGATGTCAGGATTGCGCTCGGCAAGGCATTAGCGCAAACAGTCATCGGCAACCCCGCAAATGATAGAGTGCGTATGGGCTCTCTTGCCGGACAATCACAAAAAACAGAGGTGCAAGCCCAAGTACAAAAACTATTGGCATCATCTCAAATTATTTATGGCAGCCTGGACAGCGTTCAGGTAATTGATGCCGATGCAAATAAAGGGGCATTCATCAGCCCGCTTTTACTGTTGAATGAAACACCATTTTCATCTATTGAGCCGCATGAAGTGGAGGCCTTCGGACCCGTGGCCACACTGATGCCCTATAAGCATTTTGAGCAGGCCATTATGCTTTCAAAAAAAGGCAAAGGTTCGCTTTGCAGCACGATTGTTACCGGCGATAATAAAATTGCAAAGGAATATGTGCTAAGCGCGGCCACGCACCACGGAAGAATTTTAGTGCTGAACAGTGAATGTGCCAAAGAGAGCACCGGCCACGGCTCGCCCTTGCCAACACTTGTACATGGTGGCCCTGGACGTGCAGGTGGCGGCGAAGAAATGGGCGGCATCCGTGGCGTCAAGCATTATATGCAGCGCGTGGCAGTGCAAGGCTCACCGTCTTCGCTTACCCGGATCACTAATCAGTACCAGCAATATGCAAAAGGAATTAGAAGCGGCATCCATCCCTTCAAAAAATATTTTGAAGAACTGCAAATTGGTGATCAGTTGACAACAGCAAAAAAAGTGATCTCTTCTGAAGATATTGACCGGTTTGCCGGCCTTAGCGGCGACCATTTTTATGCGCACATAAAAGAAACTGATTTTAACTCCACCATGTTCGACCGCCAGGTGGCACATGGCTATTATATTATGAGCGCCGCTGCCGGACTGTTTGTTGACAGCTATGAAAAAAATCCAGTGCTCCTCAATTACGGCATCGATGAGTTGCGATTTACTAAGCCTGTTTATGCAGGCGCTGCAATCCATGTGCGCTTTACTTGCAAAGAAAAAACGCCGCAGGATAAAAAACAGGAAACAGATATTCCGAGAGGCATCGTGAAATGGCTGGTAGAAATTTTTGATGAAACGAGTGAGCTCGTTGGCCTTGCAACCATTCTTACTATGGTGAGAACCAAAGAGAGTCTAATCACCTAAAATAATTTTATGCATTTGATGGATGAATTTTCCGAAAAAGCGAAAAGCTATTTATCAGGCACTGACGGTAGCCGGGTATACCCGTCTGCCTCAGCAATTCAGGCGTTGCAGCATTTAGATTCACCGTTACAGGAAAATCCCCTGGAGGCTTCAGAAGTATTGTCCTTGTTAGATACTTATGGCTCCCCCGCTACTGTGAGATCTACAGGAGGCAGATATTTTGGTTTTGTAATAGGGGGCTCTTTGCCAGCAGCAATGTGCGCGAAATTGCTCGCAACCATTTGGGATCAGAATGCAGGGCTTTCCGTCACGTCCCCAGTTGCATCGCTGTTGGAAGAAGTAAGCAGTAAATGGCTCGTATCACTGTTAGGGCTATCTGAAAATACAGTTGCCGCATTTGTTACCGGTGCAACAATGGCAAATTTCACAAGCCTTGCTGCGGGGAGGCACTCCTTGCTAAAAAAACAAGGTTGGGATGTGGAATCAAAAGGTTTATTCCATGCGCCGGAAATTACTGTTATCGCTGGCGATGAATTGCATGTGAGCTTATTAAAAGCATTGAGCATGGTAGGTTTTGGCAGAGACAGGATTATTCGCGTGCCAGCGGATAATCAGGGTAGGATGATAGCTGCAAAGATCCCAAAAATTAATGGGCCAACTATTGTTTGTGCGCAATCTGGCAACGTCAATTCCGGAGCCTTCGATCCATTGGAAGATATCTACGAGCGCACAAAAAATGAGAACTCGTGGCTGCATGTGGACGGCGCTTTCGGATTATGGGCCGCGGCATCCGAGGAAAAAAAGCATCTTATTAGGGGCATTGAGCTTGCAGACTCCTGTGCAACCGACGCGCACAAATGGCTAAATGTACCCTACGACTCAGGACTTGCTTTTGTAAAAGACAAGCATATTCTTTTTGAATCTATGTCAGCAACGGCTGCCTACCTGCCGGCAATAGCTGTGCGCGAACCTTTTCATTTTGTTCCCGAAATTTCGCGGGCGGCCCGGGGTGTCCCGGTTTGGGCTGCCTTAAAAACACTAGGCAAAAAAGGTCTGGGTGATTTGATTAACAGAAATTGCAGGCAAGCAAGGCGTTTTGCCGAAGGACTGAAGGATGCAGGGTTTTCTATATTAAATGAAGTGGTGTTAAACCAGGTGCTGGTGAGTTTTGGAGATGCAGCTGCAACAGACAGGATAATAAAGCAAATTCAGGATGACGGAACATGCTGGTGTGGAGGGACCACCTGGCAGGGTGAGCGAGCGATGCGCATCAGTGTAAGTTCGTGGGTGACCACAGATGACGATGTGGAAAAATCCCTAGAGGCGATGATTCGGATTGCGCGGAAATAATTTCCCTCAGTGTAGAGCGCGCAGGGCCAGTCGAGAATCTGAGAAAGTATGTGCGAAAGTGCCCCGGGTGCATTGATCAAATCATAAATTGCGCCGCTGCGGATTAATTTTAGGATGATAGTTTCAGCATGTTTATAAAATTTCTTATCTAAAAAAATATAAAGGGCGTAATTGTAGTAGTGTGCTACTAAGCTTATATTTACAACCTTAGAAGCCATAAAAAATGTTACCCTTAGTGGCAGGTGACTCAGAAAGAAAAGACCAAAAAGAACATTTTAATATTTCCACATTTTAATCGTAACCAAACATGGATTTCTGGGATCTTTTATCACTGATGTGGGTACCCTGCCTTGTATTGGGAATCGCTTTTCAGATCAGGGCAATTTATTTAAGACAGGTGATGGTAAAAAGATATGGCTTCAATTTCCCACAACGACTTTTCAAGCCTGTCCATCTCGGAGAGCTAAGGACCAACTATCAGATGACTGATTCCGAAAGCTTGAAGAGGATTATCTCGAAATTTATCTTCTCTAAAAAATGTTTCTACTTTTTTGTAGTCACTGCCGTACTCATCATTATAGTGCCCATCCTTTTTAAACTATGGGTAGCTTCTGGCAACAAATACAAGACTTGAATTTCACCTTACCTTAATGGGCTTTCATTTTAAATTGAACCTTTGACCCCCTTAGATTTAATACTGCATTAATCTTTTCAAATATATTCTTACTGATTAGTCAATCCAAAAGAGACTTTAAATTAAAGACCTGTCTTTAAGCTCACTTGAGCTATGCAAAGGGTAAGCAATGGGTGTTTCCTTAAAGTTATACTATTTATTGTTTTGAGGTATAAGCTGGCTTTGCATCTTAGCCAAGGCATAGTTTTTTGTAAAACAAAATATAGTTAAAGAGCAAAAGGCTTTCGAATAAAAAATTTAGGGCGTGTCCAATCTTAGTCTCTTCGATGTATAGTATAGGTTGAAAAAACAGTTTGGAAACAACGGCAGGTTGCCATTTAACCTGCAAGTACATGTGGCTTACCGAGTTTTTTCCTCCGCTGGCGGAAATCTGCTAGCGGGCCAGAAGGCATAAAAATATATTTGCTTTTAAATTCAACGTTATGAGAAAAATAATCACTACAATATCATTTTTATTAGTATGCACGTCGGTAGCATGGGCTCAGGCTTCCACTTCAAAACCAAACCCCGGCGCAAAGGGAGGACCGCCACCGGCTATAGGCCGCGCTTATGGGAAGGTCACGGACTCTTTAGGTGTACCGATGGGTCAGGTATCTGCTCTTCTGCTGAAGCAGGTCTCTGACACTGCTTCCAAGAAAAAGAAATTAATACTACTCAAAGGGATGGAAACAAAGGCCAATGGAGAATTCAACTTTGAAGATCTTCCCATATTTACGCAGCTGGTCTTGCGTTTATCTGCAACTGGATTTGAGAACCGCGATGTGCAGGTCATGATAACCCAGTCAGGCGACAAGCCTGCTCCAGGTGCTGCCACATCGGCCTTTGGCAATATCCCCTCCTTTGATAAGGATCTGGGTACGATCAAACTATCTGGTAAAATACAAGATTTGAGCGCGGTGGTTGTCACCGCCAAAGCGCCTGCAATGAAGCTGGAACTGGATAAAAAGGTGTTTAACGTGGAAAGGAATATTGTGAGCGCCGGTGGCACCGGACTGGACGTGATGCGTAATGTGCCCTCTGTGAATGTAGACATTGACGGCAATGTCACCTTGCGTGGCTCTACCCCCACCATCTTTGTGGATGGCCGGCCTACCACGCTCTCCTTAGATCAGATCCCTGCCGACGCGATCGAGAGTGTAGAAGTCATGACCAACCCATCAGCTAAATACGACGCTTCGGGTGGAGGCGCGGGCATACTCAACATTGTGCTCAAAAAGAATAAGAAGCAGGGCTATAATGGCAGCATCTCTACGGGGATTGATTCTCATGGTGCACCTAACGCCCTGGCAGGATTCAATATCCGCCAGAACAAAGTCAACATCAGCGTCAATGGCATGTACAACGGCATGCATGGCAAGACAACCGGAAATACGGACCGCTATACTTACCTCGGCGACACCACCCATCTCGTTCAACAGGATCTGAACCGCAACAAGGGTCACTTTATTTTCGGCCAGATCGGCCTTGATTATTTCGTGAGCAATAAAACGACCTTGTCTGGATCCTATATCAAGGTGCACGGTGCCTTCAACCCTACCGATGTGTCAAATATCCAAACCGACAGCGTTGGCTCTGGCAGCACGCAGACCAGTTACTCCCTCAGGAACTCAAATTCTGAGCGAGTGTTTGACGTCAACGGGGCCCAGGCAGGCATGAAACACTTGTTCGCCAAAGAAGGGGAACAATGGACGGCAGACGGTTCATATTTCGGGGTAACCTCACATTCCACAGCGCTGTATACTACGGATTATTATACCGGCAAGCCCGGCTCTCCTGTTGCCTCTACGACATGGCAACAGGTACTAGGTACTGCTTCACCGGCCTTTTTTACTGTCCAGACCGACTACACCGATCCTTTAGGGGCGGCGCACAAATCCAAACTGGAAGCTGGATTACGCTTGAGTATCCAGAAACTCAGCAATTATAACAACACCTATAACCTGGACGAATTTGGTAATAGCACCCTTGAACCTCTAGGCACTAGCAATTATAAAAGCACGAGCAGGGTGTATGCAGCGTATGTGAATTACACCAGCGCGATCGGCAATTTCGGTTATTCATTGGGTCTAAGGGGGGAAAGCTCAGATTATTCAGGCGAACTCCTCAACACCGGCCAGCCTTTCAGCAACACGTATCCGTTGAGCCTGTTCCCTTCTGTTTTCCTTAGCCAAAAGCTAAAACATGACCAGGAGCTGCAGCTCAGCGCCACGCGCAAGGTCAGCAGGCCAGGTTTCTTCCAGCTGATCCCCTACACCGATTATTCCGACACCCTGAACATAACGCGGGGCAACCCCAACCTTGTGCCGCAGTTTACCAATTCATTCGAATTTTCCTATATGAAGACCTTTTCCCACAGCAATACCTTGCTTATGTCAGCATATTACAAATACACCTCTAATCTCATTACCCGCTATCAGGACAGTGGTATGAACCCCGTTGGAAAGTCCGTGCTGATCAATACCTACGAAAATGCGAATAACGCATACACCGTCGGGGCAGAGATTACTACGACAAACAATATCACAAAATGGTGGGACATTTCCCTGAACGTGAATGCTTATAATTCCCATATTAACACAGCCAACTTAAAGCAGCCTTCTCAGCCAGCTTTGTGGAGCTGGTTTGGAAAGTTCAACAGCAATTTTAAGCTGCCAGACAATTTTACGGTGCAGCTCACAGCCATTTATCAGTCCAGGACCGATTTGCCAGTAAACCAGAATGCTAACCAGTTTGGTCCACCAGGCACCAATACGCAAAGCTCGTCACAAGGATACATCAAGTCTTTTTATGGAGTGGACCTGGCAGTCAAAAAGAGTTTCTTGAAAAATAATGCCGCCTCCGTTACTGTGAGCATGACTGATATTTTTCGGACACGCTGGTCTGACCAGTATAGTCAGAGCATGTTCTTCGCTCAGGAATATGACCGGCTTAAGGATCCCCAGTTAGTCAGGGTGGTATTAGCCTACCGTTTTGGCAAAATGGACCTCAACTTATTCAAGCGCAAGAGCATGAATTCCCAAGGTATGGGTGATGCTGGCCAAAGCATGCAGCAATAAAAGAGTATTAGGTCCGCTTTGTCAAAAATATCTATCTGAAAGCATATAAAACCCGCTATCGCGGCGGGTTTTGTTTTTTGCCCTAAAAGGGTGTCATTGCCCTATGTATTGCACTAATTTTGGGCAAATAGTTGCGTAGAAAAAATCGTTACCTTGAAACCGATCAATCTTTTACCAGGTGCAACCGGAGTTTGATTTGATAAACAACTTTCAAGATATTTAACTCCCCTACAATGAAAAACATTTATATACATGCCGAGAGAGGTTTTGAAAAGCTTGCAACCATTGCCATTGCAGTGCTTGGCAATTCCATCACATTTGTTATCGCACTGATAACGGTAATCGTCTGGCTTAGCAATAAGCGATTTTACAAAGAAGATATCCATTACAGGATCGGGGACGTGATTTTGGGAGTCACTTTTTTAAGCTTGTTCATCATCCAGAAATCATTCAACCGGTTTTCTGCCTCTTTGCATTTAAAAGTCAATGAGCTCGTGGCATCGCATGAAGCCGCAAGCAATGCAGTGATCAGCATAGAAGAAAAAACGGAGCACGAGATCGCAGAGCTTTCAAAAGAATACACGGACCTTGCGGAGAAGGCAAAAAAGGGAGAACAAAGATCCTGAACGCGCTTTATTAATACCCGCAAAATACTGAATCCGTTTTAGCGTTATACAAGTGGTTTTTACTTTTTCATAAAGTTTATTCTAAAGTTTAAAAAAATATAAAAGCTCCGGCGATTGAGGGGCTTTTATATTTTTCAGCCATTCTCCCAAAAATTTTTGCAACCCCCATTTTAAAATCGAGCGCGCATTTTGTAAGGCGTTCCTTTAATACTCTAGTTACCTCTTGGCTGTAAGGATAACCCCGTGCATATAGTGCATATTTCAATTGTAGTGAGAGCACTCAAGGGGTCCAAGCTACATGTAGGATAATCATTTTAGCAATTCCTTAAAAACATGAGCAATCCAAACCATCATTTTCTTCGTATATGGTAATTGACACTTAAGCCTCTATATCCTAAAATGTAGTAGTCCCCCCTTCTTTATATAGGGTTGTACCGAATTTAAGACTTGCCCTCCGCACGCACAGCGGAGGGTTTTTTATCATAATTTGAGGAAGAAATTATTTCCCATTTCTCAGGCGTTTGTCTCGAAAATATAAAGCCAGTGGACACCCCCCTCGCCAAACCAGCCGCATTAGTAATTTCAAATAAATTGTTAAGAGTGCATTTATTCTGCACATTTTAAAAACCATCGATTATTTCTTGAATGTCGATCGTCCGTCTTTAACAATCCAACCAAATATCTCAGGTAGATTTTTATTGTTCATGGCTTACATTTGTCATCAATAAACCCTTTTATGCTGCACGAAGTCCAGGACGGTTACGTACAAACACAAATGCACAACGCTACCCGCACAATCGAGTTCTTTCATCCACAAAGCAATTCGCTGCCATCAAAAATACTGGAAGAGCTGGCCACAGAAATCCATGCGGGGGGTAATGATGCGGACACAAAACTCATCATCCTGCGCTCGGGCGGCGAGAAAGCTTTTTGTGCCGGCGCCTCGCTTGACGAACTATTCAGAATAAAAACAAGAGAGCAGGGCCTGGAATTTTTCAGTGGTTTCGCGCATGTAATCAATGCCATGCGCAAATGTCCTAAGCTCATCATTGCACGTGTCCAGGGCAAATGCGTGGGCGGGGGTGTGGGACTGGTTGCTGCCGCAGATTATGCAATAGCAGCCGAAGGTGCCGACATAAAATTAAGCGAACTGGCCATTGGCATCGGTCCCTTTGTGGTTGGCCCGGCAGTGGAAAGAAAAATCGGTGTGTCCAGCTTCTCGCAGCTCGCTATTGATGCAACTATGTGGCGCAACGCGGACTGGGCAAGAAGAAAAGGCCTCTATGCCGAGCTGCATCCCGATACAACAGGGATGGACGAATCCCTCCGCCGGCTCACAGAAGCGCTTGCACATTCCAGCGTCCAGGCAATGGTAGAAATGAAAAAAGTTTTCTGGCATGGCACCGAACATTGGGATAAGCTTTTGTTTGAGCGCGCAGCCATCAGCGGCACATTGATAATAAATGAAGACGCAAAAAAAGCACTTGCAAAAATTAAAAAAGCCTGAAAGCTTTTGCAAACAGGACTTCCACTCTCTTTGCGACCTTCTTGCAAAAAAAGATGCGCACATAAGACAAATCCTTCAGCAACATGGCTATCCCCCCATGTGGCAGCGTAAGCCCAATTTTGAAACATTGATACATATCATTTTGGAGCAGCAGGTTTCGCTCGCCTCTGCAAAAGCTGCACTTAACAGGCTCAAAGAAACGCTCGGGGGGATCATTACCCCCAAAAAATTACTGGCACTCTCAGACCCGGAAATGAAAGAGAGTTATTTCAGCCGGCAGAAAATAATTTATGCAAGACATCTTGCAACGGAATTGATCAGCGGTCGATTGTCAATAAAAAAGATTTGCGGACTTCCAGATGATCAAATAAGAAATGAGTTAAAAAAAATAAAGGGCATCGGAGACTGGACAGTGGATGTATTTTTGTTAATGGCTTTGCAACGCAAAGATATTTTCCCTGTGGGCGATCTCGCGATGATCAGCAGTTTGAAAAAAACAAAACAACTGCCGATGGATACATCCAAAGAAGAGATACTGAAACTATCTGCGTCGTGGATCCCCCATCGCTCCATTGCAGCAATGATTTTCTGGCATGCGTATATTCAGGAAAAAAGTATCAAAGGGCGAGGGTTTAAAAAATCTAAAAAAATATAGGCCTAAATATTTCTGATTAATTTCTATAACTTTAGAATGGATAAAAAAAGCAGCAAATGATAGTTGGCTCTTGTCTTTAAATGAAAAGCCGATTGCTATAAGTTTTTCGAAAAACTCTTTTTTTTGTAAACTCTTATTTTGCCATAATGAGGTAAAGTATCGTGGATGGAAAACAATGACCAAAACTATACCAACCTGTGGTTGCGGTTTAAAGACGGCAATAAGGATGCATTTGGGGAGCTGTACCATGCTCTCGTCAAATCACTGATTGCTTACGGCTCAAAGCTTTGCCCGGACGAGGAACTCTTGAAAGACAGTATCCAGGATTTGTTTATTGAACTGTGGAACACCCGCGAAAATCTCGCTCGTGTAGATAGTGTGCAATTTTATTTGTTCAAAGCCTTGCGCTATAAACTCATCCGTGCCGAAAAAATGCGGCAGGTGCGCAGTACTGTTTCACAAAATGTTTTTTTTGGAGCAACTGGTCAAACCAGCCTTGACGCTCCGGTTGAATCTGTAATAATGGAAAAAGAAACGCTGGATTCACAAATAAACACGCTGCGCAAAGCAGTGGCTACGCTCTCCAAAAGGCAACAGGAAGCCATCCAACTTCGTTTCTATCAGGGCTTCTCCAATGACCAGATCGCTGAACTCATGGAAATGAACTATCAATCGGTAAGCAACCTACTCTACTCAGCTCTTTGCCGCATCAAAAAAAACCTGAAAACGCCGGTCTTTACCACAGCTCTGGTGGCTGCACTGCACCTTTTTTTCTGATCTGAAAAAAAATCTTCTTATTTATTTTGAGTATAAATCCCCGGGTCTGTACACTTGTAAGTATAGCTGTGGGCTTATTTTTTTCAAAACACAACTAACAGTAGCGTGGAGCATTTTGATGAGTATATCTTTTCCCTATTCCAGGACGATCGATTTATCCGGTGGGCAACAAATGCGGATGAGCAGGCCAATCGGTACTGGGACGCATGGCTTAAGAAAAATCCTGAGCGTGCAGGTGATTTATTAAAAGCAAAGCAAATTGCACAAGCTTTGGCCAAGGCCCAAAAACCATTGAAGGGGGAAATGCTTTCAAAGGAAATCTGGGAAAATATTGAAGCAAATATTGCAGTTCCTGAAAATGTGGTTCCTATTTCCGGGTACCATACAAAAACAGCAAGATATTGGGTAGCCGCATCTGTTGGGGGACTTTTGCTTGTAGCTTCATCTCTTTATTTTCTTTTTAGTACGAATAAAAATACAAGTGGCCAACCATCTCAAAAAATTGCAAGTCTGGTCTTGAACAATGAGCTGAAGCGCACAAACAGCTCTCTGGAAAGCCGTATTGTTTATCTCGTGGACGGATCAAAGGTTACACTGCAAAGCGGCTCATCCATTAAGCACGCAGTTTTTTTGCAAAAAGATAAAAGAGAAATTTATTTGGATGGAGATGCCTTTTTCGAAGTAGCCAAAGATCCCAACAGGCCGTTTTATGTATATGCGCACGACCTCGTGCTGCGTGTGCTCGGCACAAGCTTTAATGTAAAAACCAATAAAAATACAGGAAACATTACCGTCCTGGTGCGAACCGGCAAAGTATCTGTTTACAAAAAAAGCAATATTACCCAACCGGAATTTATACTGACTCCGAATGAAGGCATCCGCTATAGCGCGCAAACGCAAAGCATCGTGAAATCTCAAAGCGATAGTGATTTTC
The DNA here is from genome assembly GCA_035569795.1 of Puia sp. Lineage (GTDB taxonomy): Bacteria > Bacteroidota > Bacteroidia > Chitinophagales > Chitinophagaceae > Puia. Next base: position 11,123 of record DATMMJ010000446.1, read on the forward strand.
TGAAATCAAACAGCAAGCCTGATGCGACTGCAGTCAATTTTAATTTCGAAGAGATGCCTGTTGCAAAAATATTCGCGACGCTGCAGGAAGCGTACGGCATTAAAATACATTGCGATGAAAAGATATTTTCAAAATGCATCATCAACACATCGCTCGGTGATGAAACATTTGATGAAAAACTAAAGATCATTTGTGAGGCAGTCAGTGCCAGCTACCGCATTGAGAATAATGAGGTATTCGTTGAAGGCAAAGCCTGCAAATAAGAAACCTGATTTTTAAACTAAACTTTTTGTAACGATGACGTGAGACTTTCAGAACAAAAACGGCGATGCTGTAACACCGCCGTTTTGAAAAATTCCCTCAAGCTCTTACCAAGAAATGACTGGAGCAAGGGTTTCATTTTGCCACTTTTTTAACCGACAAAACTAAATTAAAGTTATGAACAAAAATGGAGAACCAAAAGACGCTTTATTGTTCATTATGAGAGTAGCCCTGCTTAACATCCTGATCACTGTGAGCCTTGCCAGTTATACGTTTGCAAACAATGCGAGCGGCCAGGAAATACTGGACAAAAAAGTGTCGCTCAACCTCGCTTCAACGGAAATAAAAACGGTGTTAAAGACAATTGCTGCGTACACCGAAGTCGGCTTCACATACAGCAGCAACCTTCTTCCCGTGAAGCAAAAGATCACCGTGTTGGCCAATGATGAGAGGCTGGGCGATGTCCTCACCAGGATATTCAGCCCCTTCCATATTTCTTATGAAGTGATTGGCAAGCAAATCGTTCTAAAAAGAAATGAGGCGGCAGAGATCAGCCAATTGAAAAATCCCGACGAAGCAACAGAGGTGTTCAAGTCCGTTACCGGGACCGTTCTTTCGGCGGATGGTACACCACTGGAAGGGGTGACGGTAACTATTGCAGGAACAACCAAAGGAACGGTAACCGATGATAAAGGGAATTTCCAGATACAAGCCAATGAAGGAGATGTACTTGTTTTTTCTTCGATAGGTTTTATTGAATCGAGGGCTAAAGTGGGGGCTGCCGGATCAATTAATATCACACTGAAGAAATCAGATAACAGCATGACCGAAGTTGTTGTCACTGCATTGGGCATCAAAAGAGAAGCAAAATCTTTAGGGTATTCAAACCAAAAAGTCACAGGCTCTGATGTTATCAAGGCAGACCCACCCAATATTGCACAAGGATTGATGGGCAAAGCGGCTGGTTTAAATATTACAATTCCGAACGGTGTGGAGGGAAGTTCCAGCCGCATTGTGATTCGCGGCATTAACAGCTTGCTAGGTAATAATCAGCCATTGATCGTCGTGGATGGAGTAATGATTGATAATGAGCAGATAATGCCGGGAGGGCAAAATCTCTCTTCTAATTTTTTGCTTAATCAAAACAACAGCAGGGACGCTGCAAATACCGG
>DATMMJ010000447.1:0-5628 GCA_035569795.1 Puia sp.
CATAGTCACAATTTTAATAAAAAAAACTGAGTGGGACTAAAAGACTTTTTTATCTTCTGGTTGGCGAGGTTTCTTTAGCAATCTACTTGGACAACACGACTACTGGATCGGCTATGGGTAAAGGTTCCAACTGCCTTTGCGCACTAATTTTTTTGCCGGCATCTTGCATTTTCAAAAAAAAATTGCAATCTTGTGGATTGTTCGTACCCAATCTCCCCGAAAGACAAATTCATCCAATCTATTAATTTTTTTTTTGTTTTCTCATTTCCAACTATCCCCGGAAAAATTATTTCGTACTCCAATAACTATGGATGCCTATAAAGCAGCGTACACCTGGTGTTTTTGCATCAAGAAAAATAACAGATACCATATATAACCATAATTATTTCACCTTAACTCGCACAAAATGAAAACTTTAAAGCCATTTATTACTCTTGCTATTATTGTTACCATCAGCTCAATGAGTGAAATCCTTTATGTAAATCAAAATTATATCTCTTCAGCGCTGCTGACCATGATATCTGTCGTGGCAATAACGCATTGGATTAGTAAAAGAGTGCTCATACCAGAAAAGATGAGGTGATTGCCTTTCTATCTCAAAATTGATTTTAATCCGTCCTCGTCAGCGCCTCAAGGTTGCATTTACAGGGGACAGATCCATAGGCGCCTGCTCGGGCAAGAGTGTCTTAACCTTCAAGCTGCAGCATGAAATATAAACTACTTCCGCAAAACATCGTGTGTCGGAAATGTCCCTGCGTGCATTTGAGGTAAGTGACACGGATCTCATTTTGACGAATACGCATCAAAGGAATATTCTATCTTCAAAAAATCGTCCAGACGCTCCAGAAGTATCAACTGGTTCAAAGCGCGGTTAAGGTTCTGTTCAGGATAATCTGTTTTGTAGTAGATATCTTCGTTCAAGAAATCGGTGAGAAACCGAAGCGCTTGCATAAATACGAGTATAGGCCCTGAGTAGTGTATGTTCCTTATTTCTTCTTCGGTAAAGATGTTTCCAATACCTTGAAGATAGCCGTCCAGCACAGCTTTGTAGTAAGGAGGGCGGATGTTTATGTTCTCCCAGTCCCTACTGTTCTCATCCAGTGTGCATGCCATGGAGCGAATCATATCACCAAGATCAGAGAAGAATTTTCCCGGCATTACTGTGTCTAAGTCAACCGGGCAAATTACCTGGTTTGTTTCTCTGTCAAAAAGAATATTGCTGATCTTGCAGTCATGGTGCATTACCCGCGTTGGATAGTCAGAACTGTTCTTAATAGACTCATAAAATTCAACCAGCTTTCTTCTTTGCCTGAGTTCAGCGATAACATGCGTGGATTTTAATAAAATACTTTGAGATGCTTGTGTAACGGCATTTTCAAATTGGTTGTACCTGAAGGAGAGATTATGAAATCCGGGGATGATTTCCTTTAAATTACGTATATCAATGGCAGAGAGAGAATGTGTAAAACAAGCAAAGCTTTTTGAAACTGTGTATGCTGCCTCCTCAGTGGCTGCTACCATGGGTGAAAAAGAACGTTCAACAAATTCTGTAGCGCGCCAGTTATTATTTTCCCCGTCTTTCCATATAAAACGATTCTCTCGGGAGGGGATCGGCCGAGGTATGCAAACATCCTCTTTATTGAGTAGCAGGTGCTCATAAATCAGCTGATAGTTCAGCACAATGTCCTGCGGATTCCTAAACACATTTGTGTTGATGGATTGGAGCACCACGGCCCTATCATCAACATTTCTTTTTGCTTTGAAAGTTTGATGGATGAGTCCATTGCCAAGCAATTCAACAGATACAGGGGCATTGGCACCTAAAAACGCTTGCGCTGCTCTTATTACTATAGGGTCGTTCAAGGAGGCAGTTTAAAATTCGTCTGTCAACGCAAAATTATTTTTTCTATACATCCATTGCCCACTGGTGAAATCCGGGAACTCTACCGTTTGATTGCCGAGTTCAATGCTGGCTTCGCTCAGCGGCGTGATGGCGCTCCACGTTGCCGCGTCGTATACATCCATTGGAGTAGCAATTTTCCTCTTGATGGATTCAACAAATGCATGAAGCACAAAAAAATCCATGCCCCCATGGCCTGCACCTTCAGTATCTTTTCCCCAGCGCTTCCATAATGGATGATCATATTTCTCTAGATAGGGCGCTGCATCTTCCCAAGCATCATCTTTGGGGCTTACACCTTCAATATAGATAGACTTATTAAGATCCATCCAAATCCCTTGAGTCCCCTGCACACGAAAGCCGAGCGAATAAGGACGTGGGTTATTGGTATCATGCTGCAATAATACTGTTTCGCCATTCACGCATTTGATATGCGTGGTAACAATATCGCCCAGTTTAAATTCGACCTTCGCATTGGGATGATTTTCGCCACCCTTTTCTACAATATGTTTATGCAGCCCTCTTGATTTAGTTGCGAACGATGATAAAGATAAAAATCGGTTGCCATGATTGATATCGAGCATTTGTGCAACGGGGCCAATGCCGTGGGTAGGGTACAGGTCGCCATTGCGATGCACAGAATGGTTGGTGCGCCATCTTGCTTCTGAAAATGCTTTTTCCCCAAACTCAACGCCATGGCCATACGGTTCAATGCCATTGTTTAATTTGACATCGCGCAGATCGTGCTGGTAGCCAGCCTGGAAGTGCAGCAGTTCACCGAACAAGCCTTGCCTCGCCATATTGAGCACTGCTGCTACATCGCGGCGATAGCAAACGTTTTCAAGCATCATTACATTTGCTTTTTGTCTTTCTGCTTCGTGAACCACATTCCAGTGGTCTTCCAGCGTAATGCCTAAAATGACTTCAGTTGCAACATATTTTATACCTGCCTGGAGGCTGTCAATTATCATGGGTCCGTGCCATTCCCAAGGCGTTGCAATTAAAACGCCATCCAGGTTCTTTAGTTCAAGCAATTTTCTGTACGCATAGGCATCTCCTTTAAAAATTTGTGGCATGGGCTTACCAGATTTTTTTATTATGTCAGCCGCCATTCCAAGCATCCGCTCATCCACATCACAAATTGCAATCACTTCTACATCGCTGCGGCGCAGTGCATTGTCCAGATGGTTTTGCCCGCGTAGCCCGGTGCCGATAAATCCTAACCTTGCCTTTTTAGCATCATTGAATAATCTGCCAGATGGAAATACGGCAACACTACCGGCTGCCAGTGCTGAGTTCTTGACAAAATCCCTGCGATTCATACGACATTTATTAAAGTGTGAAAAGAGAAAACAAAGTAAATTGTTTTTGATCAGATTCTTGGACAGGAGATGAGATTTAACGCAAACGGATGCGCCGTTGTTTGCAGTCCGGCGGACCTACGCTATCAAAAAGCAATCATTATTTATGAGACTCAGTGAATCCTGTCGCCGCGCAGCGCGAGGTTTTCCATTATCTCCCCTTCATATTCCAGCCACTCTTTCCATCGCTGCCGGACTTTTTCTTTGCTTATATAATTTTCCGAAAGCTCAATAAAGACCCGATAATGCCCTGCCTCGCTCTCCATAAAGCGGCGATAAAAATTGCGCAAGTATTCGTCTTCCAGTCCTTCGCTGAGTCTTTTAAAACGTTCGCAACTCCTGGCCTCTATCAGTGCCATGGTCAATAGCTGGTCTAAAAGGCGGTCGCCCTCTTGGCCACCCTTCTTCTGAAAAGCCAGCAGCTTATTTACATACTCATCTTTTCGCTGCTTGCCTAATTTCAAATTTCTTTTCTGCAGTTCAGCAAGCACCAGCCTGAAATGCCCCCACTCTTCAGTTACAATCGGTGAAAGTTCATTCACTAGTTTTTCTTTTGAAGGATAGCGCTGTATCAAGGACATGCAACTTGCGGTCGCTTTCTGTTCGCAATAAGCATGATCGGTTAATATCTCTTCCAGCGCAATGCCTGCAAGATCAACCCAGCGGGGATCAGTAGGAAGTTGTAAGCCCAGAATATTCTTAAACGTTTTCTCAAACATGATTTTGGGATGATTAGTATTAAGGGGATATTTGATTGTTCAAAAATAGGAAAGATGTTTTTATAATAGTTGATTATAAAACCTCGGATACTTATGACTCTAAATATAAGGACCCTCTATGCCACGCTGATTTCTTTGATTTTTGTTTCAACTAGCTTTTCGCAAATAATTGAAAAATATTTTAGCTACAATTGGAAGGAAACTAAACCAGCTGACGCAAGATTTTATAGCTTAATTAATAAAACAGACAGTGGCTGGTATAGAAGCGATTATTTTATGGCCACAAAAAGATTGCAGATGGTTGGTCTTTTTGAAGACAGTAATTCCAAATCGCAAAATGGTTATGTTTATTATTATTATTCTAATGGGATGATAGAGCAATCCGGAAACTGCGACCATGGCAAAAAGATTGGATTATGGTTGACTTATCATACAAATGGAATGATTGCCGATTCAACAGTATACGCAAATAATAATCCAAGTGGTACAAGTCTTGGTTGGCATGATAACGGTTTTATGAGTGATTCTTCTTATTGGGATGATAAAGGGAATGGAGTAAAGATAAGCTGGTATGATAATGGAAATATTTCTTCAGCCGGGTATTATTCAACCTGGAATCAGCGAATAGGCAAGTGGCAATACTTTCATAAGAATGGCAGAATAAGCTCTTTCGAGATCTACGAGAAGGGAACAATGACCAGCAAAGAATGTTATGATGAAAATGGCAATATTTTGGAAAATTGTCTGCCCGATACCCCGGCAATATTTCCTGGAGGTCAGGCTGCATGGCAAAACTATTTGGTTCGACAGCTCTATTTCCCACCTGGTTTGGAATTCAGGAATGCCGATGCTGCTACAGTTCTCGTGTCATTTGCAGTTGATGAGGACGGTAATATAAAGGATGCTTTTGTAGATATTCCACTATTTCCGCAATTTGACGCAATTGCCCTGGATGTAATTAAGAAATCGCCAAAGTGGAAACCAGCAATACAAAATAATAGAAAAATAAAAAGCTTTGCTAAGCAGCCAGTTGTATTTTTAATTAAATATTATTGAGAATGAGAATTGACTAAGGGGTGAACCAAATTTAAAAGTTTCCTTTCTGCGGACTAAACGTAGTTTTGCAATCTTTCAATCAAACATTGGGTACACAATCTGAAAAAAAATTTACTTTTAAACCATATTACCTGTTTATGAGACTGCGTCCATTTGCTGTTTTGCTGATTATCACCGTTACATTAATTGTAACACTAAATAAAGAATGGCAGATTGGTGAAAAAGCATTGCCCCCTATGGGCAAATTCCTCAGCCCACAGCATGGTTTCTGGCAAAATGCCGAGCCGGTGGATAAGGATTTTAGTGGCGAACTGAAATTCCCTGATTTAAAAGATAATGCGGAAGTCTATTTTGACGACCGGATGGTGCCGCATGTATTTGCCAGCAATGAAGCAGATGCATATTTTATTCAAGGATACCTTCATGCAAAATTCAGGTTGTGGCAAATGGAATTTGAAACGTATGCTGCCGCAGGCCGCATCAGCGAACTGATCGGCGAAAAGGCGATCAGATATGACCGTGAAAGAAGGAGGCTCGGCATGGTAAACGCTGCGGAAAAGGCCGTTGCGGAAATGGAAAAAAATCCCATTAC
>DATMMJ010000448.1:0-2817 GCA_035569795.1 Puia sp.
AAAGCATCAAGGGATAGGAAAACCTTGCAGGCCGCTATTGAGTTATTTAAAAAAATTGAACAGTACAGTTTTGACAAGCAACAGAAAGGGTATTACGAAGCATTTAGCCGGGATTGGGAATTGGTTGCAGACCTTCGCCTGAGCAGCAAAGATGCGAATGAAAAAAAAACCACAAATACGCATCTCCATATTGTTGAAGCCTACTCGAATCTTTTTGAAGTTTGGGAGGATGAATGGCTGAAAACACAAATCGAAAACTTGTTAGAGGTTTTTTTGAAATATATTATCGATCCAGAGACGGGCCACCTGAATTTGTTTTTTGATGAGCAATGGAATAAAAAACTGAATGTCATTTCTTATGGCCATGATATTGAAGCTGCATGGCTTTTGCTACAATGTGCGGAGAAAATCAAGAGCCATAAGTTTATTGAGGAAATGAAAAAAACTGCCATAACCCTCACAAATGCCCTTGGGGAAGGATTAGACTCGGACGGGGGGCTATGGTATGAGTTTGATAAAGATAAAAATCATTTAATTCATGAAAAACATTCCTGGCCGCAGGCTGAGGCGATGATCGGTTTTATGAATGCGTATCAGATAAGTCAGGATGAAACGTATCTTGAAAAGTCTTTTAATAGCTGGCAATTTATTAAACACCATATAAAAGATACCGAAAATGGCGAATGGTTCTGGGGAGTGAACCAAGACAATTCCATTATGCAGGGCAGGGATAAAGCCGGTTTCTGGAAATGCCCGTACCACAATACCCGGGCATGTTTGGAAATAATCAATCGTATTCCATAATTTTTCAAAAACACTTAAAAAACTTCATACTTTCATTTAATAATTCAGATTCATACATTGTAAATGCTAACCCACATGTTCATAGTAAAGATTGCAGCCATTTTTCCAGCACTTTTGATCGCACAAATCTCTTTTTCCCAACACTCATTAACTGACCAGCAAAATGCGGAGGCACTCTTAAAGAAAATGACATTGGATGAAAAGATTGGGCAAATGACACAAGTGGCGCTCGGAGTTGTCGCTACCCAACAGGACGGTATCCTTGACCCCGCTGCTTTACAAAAGGCAATTCAGCAATATAAAGTCGGGTCGATTTTGAATGTTACCGGTCATGCCTTATCAACAGATCAGTGGCATATAGTCATCTCGCAAATACAGGATGAAGCAAAGAAAACAAGGTTACACATTCCCGTTATTTATGGGCTTGATGGTATCCACGGGCAAACGTACACACTTGATGCAACCTTGTTCCCGCAAAACATTGCTATGGCTGCAACCCGTAATCCCACCCTTGCTATAGGTGCGGCAAAAGTTACTGCAAAAGAATTGCGCGCCTCCGGGGTGCGCTGGAACTTTGCGCCTGTATTGGATTGTGGCAGGCAGCCTCTATGGTCCCGCTTTCCTGAAACATATGGGGAAGATGTTTATATCGGCAAAACATTGGGCGCGGCCGTCGTCAAAGCATATGAAGAAGATGGTCTGCGAAATCCCACAGCAGTTGCAAGCTGCATGAAACATTATATCGGTTATTCTGCTTCCCGCACCGGTAAAGACAGAACACCCATCTATATGCCAGAAATTGAAATGCGGGAGTATTATTTGCCGCAATTCCGCGAAGCAGTAAAGGCGGGCGCATCTACCATTATGATCAATTCAAGTGATATGAACGGCACGCCCGTGCATGCAAGCAAATATTTATTGACCGATGTGTTGCGTAAAGAGCTTGGCTTTGAAGGCCTGATTGTATCAGATTGGGAAGACATCATCCGCCTGCACACACGGCACAACGTTGCCTCCACACCACGAGCGGCCGTTGCAATGGCGGTAAATGCGGGTGTTGACATGAGCATGGTGCCAATGGATTTTTCTTTCTTTGATTTACTTAAACAGGCTGTTCAGAAAAACGAAGTGCCGATGAGCCGCATCGACGATGCTGTAAAAAGGATCCTAGTCTTGAAATTAAGATGTGGCCTTTTTGAAAACCCTTACCCTGAACCAGCGGCAATGGGGAATTTCGGCAAACCCGAATACCAGACCCTCGCATTGGATGCAGCACATGAGGTAATGACATTATTGAAAAATGAGAATAATATTTTACCGCTGGCGAAAAGCGCGAAAATTTTAGTGGCCGGCCCTGCGGCGCAAAGCAACAGTGCACTGAATGGTTGTTGGAGTTACACATGGCAGGGTAAAGACGAGCAATGGTATCCCAAAGACAGCAAAACAATCTTACAATCAATCACAGATAAAATTGGCGCGGCAAATGTTTTTACAACCACGGCAAAGGGCTTTGAGAATGCAGCAAATTTTGATGCAGACAAATTAAAAGCTGCTGCTGCAGAGGCCGACGTAATTGTTTTGTGCCTTGGCGAAAATGCCTATGCTGAAAGCCCGGGAAATATCCGAGACCTGGTACTTCCTGCAGAACAACTAAACCTTGCAATAGCAGCAGCATCAACAGGCAAGCCCGTGATACTTGTTTTGTCAGAAGGACGGCCCCGTTTCATCACTTCCATTGAGCCGCAAATGAAAGGTATCTTAATGGCCTACTGGAGCGGCAAAAAATCTGCTGAAGCAATCGCAGATGTCCTTTTTGGAGATTACAATCCCGATGGCAAACTGCCTTTCAGCTATCCGAAAACCATGGGGGAAATAGTACTCTATGACAGAAAGCCAACTGAAGATGTCAGAGAAGTCTTCAATGACAATGTCAGTGGCGGGTACGATCCCTTGTTCCCTTTTGGCTGGGGGCTGAGCTATACGACGTTTGAGTATGGCGATATTAAATTGAGC
>DATMMJ010000449.1:0-6375 GCA_035569795.1 Puia sp.
TGCAAAAATTGCTTTCAAGCAGACAGTATCTACTTTGCCAAATGTAATTTCAACAGCTATGTCAAGTAGTGTCCCAGGTGGTGGCAACCCCGGGGCATACTCTCAAATTGAAAATATAAAAGGGGAAATGCAGATTGCAAACCTTGATCTTTATTTTGTCGATTATGATTATATACCCCAATTTAAAATGAAGATGCTCGCAGGGCGCGCCTTTTCAAGAGATTTTGGGACGGATACAACGGAAGCCATGGTTGTCAACGAGGCGGCAATGAAAATGTTTGGCTATAGCTCGCCAGAGCAAATTGTTGGAAAAAAATTTGATCAGTGGGGAAGAAGAGGCATGGTGATCGGTGTGGTAAAAGATTTTCATTTCCGCTCATTGCAGGAGGTGATAAAACCTTTGAGCATGCGGATTGAGCCAAACGGCTGCGCACTTGTCTCTGTAAATGTTTCAGCAAAAAACTTGCCCTCAACAATTTCTGCCATTGAAAATAAATGGAAGACATTGATCCCGTACCGGCCTTTTAGCTACTATTTTTTAGATGAATTCTTTGATAAGCAATACCGGGCTGAAGACCGCTTTGGCAGATTGTTCCTCAATTTTGCCATCCTTGCAATTTTTATATCATGTCTTGGACTGCTTGGGCTTGCCAGTTACAGCACCATGCAGCGCACCAAAGAAATCGGTGTGCGCAAAGTGATGGGTGCAAGCGTAGCAAATATTGTAAACCTGTTATCGAAAGATTTTCTGAAGCTCGTGATCATTTCTTTTCTTATTGCAGCGCCTCTGGCATGGTGGTTTATGGACAAATGGCTGCGTGGGTTTGCCTACAGGATAAATGTTAGCTGGTGGATATTTGTAGCGGCGGGGATCAGTGCCTTGCTGATTGCATTACTCACCGTGAGTTTCCAGGCAATCAAAGCAGCCATTGCAAATCCGGTGAACAGTTTGAGAACGGAGTAATTTGTGGAGAGGAGAATGCCCGGATGTGCGCATAAAGCTAAGGGCAATTGTCTTAGAGTTTCCAGTCTACAGAAACCAAAACTTGAAAGTGGAAAACATCAGTAACGCATATCCTAAAATGTAAAAATCGCATATCATTCACTGTAATTCAAATTAACATGCTTAGAAATTATTTTAAAATTGCGTTGAGAAATATGCTGAAAAACCGCACGTTCAGCATAATCAACATTGTGGGATTGTCTTTTTCAGTTGCGTTTTGCCTGTTGCTGTTTTTTTATATAAGAAAAGAGCAGTCCTATGATGGCTTTCACGAAAAAAAGGACAGGCTTTTTCGTTTTGAAAGAACCAATACTTTTCCCTCTGCAAATACAAAACCCAAAAACCATCTTTTCGGATTTCTCACAAAAAATGATGAGGTAGAGAATGAATTGGTAACATCTCTAATAATTGGCAGGGACATCCAGCAAAATTTTCCAGAAGTAAAAAGCATCACGCGTTTGCAGGATCAGGGTGATGGGCTTGTCAAAGTAAATAAAGCTGTGTACAAAGAGAAGCATATTTTATATGCTGAAGATAATTTTTTTAGCAACTTTTCATTCCGGATCAAAAAAGGAAATAAAAAAGCATTGCTCTCGTCTACATCTAATGCAGTTATCTCAGAGAGCGCGGCAAAAAAATATTTCGGCAATGAAGAAGCAATTGGCAGAACCATTAGTCTTGTAACAGACAGCACCCGTCTTTTTACTGTTGCGGCCATAGCGGAAGATGCACCAAACAATTCAAGTATTCAATATAATGTAGTTATCCCACTGATTGCAGACCCTGATTATGAAGAAAACATCAAAGAGCGTTTTAATCACAGTTCTCATTTACTATTTCTTGAGCTTACAGATGGAACTTCTGCAGCCCAGTTTGAAAATAAATTAAACATGTGGGCAAAAAAATATTTTGTCGAGCCTTATGTTTCTGAATACGGCAAATATCTAAAAGACGTGGATTTTACAAAATACAGATGGTATTTGCGTCCGCTTGCTGATTGTCATTACAATGTTTCCTATCCCTGGAATCATTACACGGATGCGAAAAATATGTATCAGCTAGCATGCCTCGTTATCATCATTCTGCTTATTGCGTCGCTCAATTATATATTGCTGGTAATATCCAATGCTGCTGCGCGCTCGCAGGAAGTGGGCGTTCGCAAAGTAATGGGTGCAAATAGGCGAGCCATCATTGTGCAGTTTTGGGTGGAGACGCAGATTGTTGTCTTAATTTCTGTCATCATTGGATTGGCACTGACCAGATTGCTGTTGCCATTATTTAATAATATGATTGGGAGCGATCTGCGTTTTGATAGTTTCTCCTGGAGCGAAATCATTCCGGCATTATTATTTCTATCCGTGATATTAGGGATTTTAGCAGGCTATTACCCAGCCCTGATTATTTCAAAAATGAAACCTGTTTCAATATTAAAAAGTTTCAGGACTTTTAAAATCAACCCTCGGTTTTCAAGATTCATGGTAGTGCTGCAATACACGGCCTGTGTGGTTTTGATGATCTCAGCATTCGTCATCAACCGGCAAATGCAATATATCAGCAATAAGGATCTCGGCTTTGAAAAACAGCAGGTGCTGATGGTTTCCAACCCAACATGGGATTTTGATTTCACCAAAAAAACGCGTGACCGTCTCCGCGATTTTGCAAATTCGCAACCTTATATAACCCAATTTTCGGGGATGAATGGCGGCCTTAACGGCTCTTACAATACCAATGGCTTTAAATTGAACGGAGAACAGAAATGGCGGAAAGAGCTGACTGTTGATTATGATTATTTTGAAATGCTTGGAATAAAGTTTTTGCTAGGCAGGCCCTTTTCCAGAGCAATACCTTCAGATACTTCGCGGAAAATGCATCCGGCCATTGTAAATAAAACCCTGTTCGACATGCTGGGGAAAACGGCAAAGCTCGGGCAGTATTGCGAGCCGATCCATGCGACTATAATAGGAGTTGTAAAAGATTATCATTTTGAAACGCTTTCTAAAAAAATTGAGCCGGAGGAACATGTGCTAGCAAAAGATTATGAAATGTATTTCATGTTCAAAATTAAAGCAGGCCAGATGCAGCAAGCCATTTCGAAAATCGAAAAAGAATGGAAAAGTATCTCTGATTATCCGTTTGAATACAACTTCCTTGACCAAACTATCGACAAAATGTATGAAGCAGACATGCGCTGGCAGGCGATCATCCAGGCTTCCTGCTTTTTTGCTGTTTTTATTGCATGCATGGGTTTATTTGGCTTGTCCGCCATCAATGCCATCAACCGCACTAAAGAAATAGGGATCCGCAAAGTTCTTGGCGCAAGCGTGAAAGACATTGTTGCCACGCTGTCATCCGGATTTTTGATCATGGTTTCTGGTTCCATAATTATTGCCACGCCCGTTGCGTGGTGGGTTATGAACAAATGGCTCGAAGAATTTGCCTACCGGATAAATATCAGCTGGTGGATGTTTGCGATTGTTGGGGCATCTGCACTCTTGATTGCGCTAGTAACAGTGAGCTATCAAGCCATCAAAGCAGGGGTTGCCAACCCCGTGAATAGTTTACGTTCGGAATAAGATGCCAGGGAAGCTGCGAGTCTCTGGCGTGAGGTATGGAAAGCCAGGAAGCTGCCTATCAACATTTGGAAGACCTAATTTTGCCAGCAGAGCAAAACCGAAAATCAGAAAACACATGTACAACTTATGTATCACTAAGCCGGTAAGGGCTAGTAATTGCGGTGACCGTCATGAAGATTAGTACTTAATGCTTGATCACCCTCATCAGGACGTTGTGACCTTAGTTCTGTATCACGGATAATTCAATATGGGAAGCAGAATCAGCGCTTCGATAGATTTTATGTGTGGCCGCTTGAAAATCAGATTCGGTTGCTTCAAAAATATTAGGCACATATTTTTGCGGGTTGCGATCAATGATCGGGAACCACGTACTCTGTACCTGTACCATGATCTTATGCCCTTTCTTAAATACATGGTTTAAGCTGTGCAGATCAATAGAGTATTCTTCTGTTTTATTTGGGGTGATTGCTTCAGGGATCTCAAAACTTTTCCTAAACCTCCCGCGAAAAACATCGTTGGCCACCATAAATTCATAGCCGGCCATCTTTGGTTCTTTGGGATATTTTTCAGGATAGACGTCAATCAGTTTCACCACCCAGTCCGCATCGCTACCGGTCGTGGCAGCAAATAATTTTGCAAAAATGTTCCCGGTCACCGTCACTTCCGCTGCTAAGGAATCCGTTACCCAGCTCAGCACATCCGGGCGATTTTGGACAAAGCGCTGGTCTTCCGTCAGCCAAGTATACCACCTTGAACCTGGCCCATACGTTTCTTCAATGGGTCTTATTCGATAGGGAACGGGGTGCGCTGGATCGGACAGGTAACTGTCATAGGCATCCGCAGCATTCCCCGAAGGTCTTTCGAAAGACAATTTGCCATTCGCGCGGAAGTACAAATTTTTCTTTACAGCATTTTTCGGAGGCCAGCTATCATAAGTTTTCCAGGTATTGCTTCCTGTCTGAAAAGTAATCGCCTCTGCAAAATTGCCATCTCCTTTTCCTTTTAAGTAATAGGCAAACCATCGCGCTTGTATTTCTTTCCTGAAAGTTTCACTCGTCGCTGAATCAAAATTGATATTACCTAATTTGTTTCCGGGCCCATATCCCCATCCGCCGTGATTCCATGGCCCAATGACAATATAATTTTTGTGATGTATGTCCTTCTTTTCCCATGTTTCATAAGCTTTTTGCGGGCCATAAAAATCTTCCTGATCCCACCAGCCAGCTACATTCATGATGTACACCCTGGGAGAATCCAACCGGTAAGGCGTTGATTGTTTCTTCCAGAAATCATCATAGTTTGGATGTTTTGTAAAATCATTCCATGAAGGAAGTTTTCCGAAAAAATATTTTTTATTCACGTTGGACAAGGGCCCTAATTTTAAGTACCATTCGTATGTATCATAATTATTAAAGGGGAAAAGTGAATCTGTTTTAGTTGCTTCTTCCATAAATGCATACTCAAATCCATAACTTAAACGAAATGCGCCGTTGTGATGAAAATCATCGCCTAAAAACATATCAGAGGGAGTAGCCTGTTCAGAAATCGCTACCAGTGCGGGATGCGGGTCGATGGCGCCCATTACGGTAGTCCATCCGTCGTAGGAAATCCCATTCATGCCAGCCTTGCCATTGTTATTTGGAATATTTTTTAGCAGCCAGTCGAAGCTGTCATAAGTGTCTGTGCTTTCATCAATGGCTTTTGGATCTTTTTTATCTCGGTTAAAGCGCTGCATTTCAAATTTGCCTTCTGAGAGGTATCGACCACGTATATCCTGGTAAACAAAAATATATCCGTCCTCAGCCATATCTTTTATGTAGACATTCTTTTCAGGACTTGGAAACTGGTCTGCACTGTAAGGAGTGCGCAGCATAAGAAAAGGCAATTTTTCGTTTTGATTTTTTGGGGTGTAAATAACCGTGTTTAATCTTACTCCGTCTCGCATAGTGATCATCGCATGTGCGCGATTATATTTATCCTCAACCGTAGGCTGTGCAATATTTTTTTGAACGATACATATTGAAGATAGCAGGAAAAAAAATTGGCGTGCGGAAAGTTTCATAAATGAACAATTGAATATTAAATGTTTGGTTACTCAATGTACTACAAAACTTCTAATGGAAAGCCCGCCGGGTTTCTATGGGAATTGATCTATGCTGCTCCCAAACCAGGCCATCATGCCCATGCCCGTTTCTATCGCGGATTCATCAATATTAAAAGTAGGCGTGTGCACGCCGGATACTATTCCCTTTTCACGATTCATTACACCCAGACGATAAAAGCATCCGGGTATCAGTTGTGTGTAATACCCAAAATCTTCAGCGCCCATTCGCATTTCCGTTTCTGAAATATTTTCTTTACCCATAAAAATCTCCGCCTGTTGGAGGGCAAGAGAATTTAATTTTTTGTCATTCAATACAACAGGATAACCTACGTCAATATGCAGATCAATTTCAGCGCCCATACTTTTCACTAAACCCACTGCCTCCATTCGGATAAGTTCATGCGCCCTGAATCGCCATTTTTCATCCATTGCGCGGAAAGTGCCCATGAGCTTCACTTCGCTTGGGATCACATTGGTGGTATGGCCGCCCTGAAATGAGGTAATTGATAAAACTGATGGCGCAAAAGGATCGCGGTTCCGGCTGATGATCTGCTGGAGGGCAACAATCAGATGAGACGCGACCAGCACGGTGTCAACCGTTGTGTGTGGCGCTGCTGCATGTCCGCCTTTACCCTTAACGGTAATGAATATCTCATCCGCACTTGCCATCACTACGCCGCTCCGGAAACTGAGCT
>DATMMJ010000450.1:0-6777 GCA_035569795.1 Puia sp.
CCATAATGGAACCAAAAATGAAAGCAATATCGGCCTTTATCACTATGTTAATCATTGTGCAATCAGCCTTTACGCAATATTATTATCAGGATATCATTGCAACTCGGCAAGTGGCAGAGAAATGGAACGCATACAAAGACCACAAAGTAAAGACCGTATATATTTTCAGTTTTGAGAGCGATGAAAAGCCTACTGAAGGGTTTTCGTGCAATCAGAATGTGCGGAGTGACTATTCGGAAATATCTACCCACACAAAATCGGAATTGGCAAGAGAATCTACTTTTACAACTTATTACAACGCAAATGGGCAACCGATAAAAACCTACGATACAAGCAAAGCCTATCAAAGCATCACAGAGTATGCATTTGATGCATCTGGCAATATTTCTTCGATCACTAACTCTTCTTTGGAAACAATTAATAACATTAAAAATACAGAGCAGCATTTCTGGAGATACGGCGCTGACGGGAAACTGTCAGCAATGATAAAAGTTAAAAACGGAAACGACACTACTTACGTACGTTTTATTTTTGATGAAAAGGGAAATCTTGCCGAAGAGCGCGCAGTACACAATAAAATCGAAGCGCCTGCGGTCTTTTACTACTATGATGAAAACAGGCAATTGACTGATATTGTCCGATACAATCCAAAGGCACGACGGCTTTTGCCAGATTATATTTTCACTTATGGAATTAACGGCCAA
Source organism: Puia sp. (assembly GCA_035569795.1). Lineage (GTDB taxonomy): Bacteria > Bacteroidota > Bacteroidia > Chitinophagales > Chitinophagaceae > Puia. The sequence continues at coordinate 705 of DATMMJ010000450.1, forward strand.
TTGAGCTCTATGCTGTTCGTACCCGAAGGCAGCACGGAATATAATAAATGGGTCTACGAATACAACGAATCAGGGCTAAGGATCAAGGAGACATGCTACTCCAAACAAAAGGAAATGCTTGGTAAGATTGAATATGAATATAGCTTCAACAAATAAATATGCATTTTTCACAGAAGCGAAACTTTATATTTTGTTATAGAGTGATATTTTTCTCCCGGTTGTAATATGGTTGAAGGAAAGGACGGCTCGTTCGGCGAATCGGGGAAATGCTGTGTTTCTAAGCACATTGCAGCATGCTGAGGAATAGATTTGCCAGAGCTGGTCTTAAATTTGCCATTCAAGAAATTGCCCGAGTAAAATTGCAGTCCTGGCTCCGTGGTAAACACTTCTAATTTTCTTCCACTAACCGAGTCTGATACATAAGCAACAAGTTGCAAAACACTGTCCTTTTTATTCAATACAAAATTGTGATCGTACCCTCCCTTGACTTCACTTATCCTTGATCCTATCTTTTCAGGTTTTGTAAAATCAAATGGGGTTCCTTTCACAGATTTAATCTCTCCGGTAGGTATTAGCGTAGTATCAACAGGAGTATAATGATCTGCATCAATCATCAATATATGCTCGAAAATATTGTTACTCACATCCCCGCTCAAATTAAAATAACTGTGGTTAGTCAAATTAACGGGCGTCGGCTTATCCGTTTGCGCACTATATTCAATAATTAATTCGTCCTGGTCAGACAAAACAAACCGTACTGAAGTCCGGAGATTGCCGGGATAGCCTTCCTCTCCGTCTTTACTAGTGTAATTCAATGTGAGCGCAGCAACAGAATCCACGACTGGCAAGGCTTCCCATACCACTTTGTCAAAGCCTTTCAGCCCCCCATGTAAGGAATTGTTGCCGTGGTTTTTTGCTAATGAATACGTATCCTTACCGATCTTAAATTTACCATTCGCAATCCGGTTGCCATAACGGCCAATAGTTGCTCCAAAATATGGAGGCTTTGCCAAATATCCTGACAAGCTATCAAAGCCAAGGACAATACTGCCCAGGTTGCCCTTTTTATCAGGAACTATCCATGAAGTAATGGTGCCGCCATAATCTGATATCTTGACCTGAGCTCCACTTTTATTGGTGAGGGTGAACAGATGTACCTGCTTGCCGTCGGTTACTCCCCAATCTGACTGGACAACGCCTGTTTTGATTTCTTTTATCCCTGGTTCAGTACTGGTGCATGACACGAGGTAAAAACTCACCCCAAAAAAAACCATAGTTATCTGCTTCATATTGGCTGGCTTTTGAAAATAAACATTCTTTATTTCAATTCAATCAAAACTACTGACTGCGCAGGAAGTTCAACAACCAGTTCATCTCCTTGCTTTTTTGCCCCAGCGAAGGGTTCTATTCTAACAGTATAGGGTTTTTCAAATGTATTTACATCTGTGAATTTTTGCGATGTCAGGATTTGTCCAAGCACATTTTTATAATTTATCCCCGGGATGGATGCATGAATGGTAATTGCTTTTGCAGGGTTGATATTTACAAGGGAAATATGCACGGCCCCTTTTGCATCGCGCGATGCAGAAAGATTGACTGCCGCCACTTTTTCGTCGCCATAAACATAATCAGGGCTTGTGAACTGGACACTCAACAGGTTTGCATCCTGATGCACCTTGTACAAATCAAATACATAATAGGTTGGCGTCAGCAACATCTTTTCTTTATCCGTTAGCACCAGCGACTGCAGCACATTCACCGTTTGGGCAAGGTTTGCCATTTTTACGCGGGCGCAATGATTGTTGAAAACGTTCAATGAAGTTGCTGCAATCAACGCATCGCGCAAGCTATTTTGCTGATATAAAAATGCAGGGTTCGTGCCTGGCTCCACGTCCGTCCATATGCCCCATTCGTCCACAACGAGTGCCTTCTTCTTTTCAGGGTCATACTTGTCCATGATGGCAGAATGCCTATTAATAAGATCTTCTATTTTCAAACAGTTTTTGAGCGCTTTGAAATATTGTTGTTCTGAGAACTGTGTTGCTGAACCCTTTTGCTCCCAGCCGCCAACTAATGTGTAATAATGCATGGAGATGCCCCATGTATTCCACAGTGAAATATTTTTCATCACCACATCAGTCCAGTTATAATCATCACCATTCGCCCCGCTGGCAATCAGTTTCAGGGTTGCCCCGGGATAACTTTTAGCAAACTCAGCATATCTTTTATATTCGTTGGCATAATATTCCGGCGTCATGCTGCCACCACATCCCCAGCTTTCATTGCCAACTCCCCAAAAAGAAACGTTCCACGGTTTGTCTCTCCCATTTTGTTTTCGCAGCGCAGTCAACGTGCTCGCACCATTATAATTCAGATACTCGATCCAATTTTCCATTTCCTGTGGGGTGCCGGTGCCAACATTGCCTGCGATATAGGGCTCGCAGCCAAGCAAACTGCAAAGCTCTAAGAATTCATGCGTGCCGAAACTATTATCATCACTCACCATACCCCAGGTTGTGTTCACTGTTTTTGTACGCTGTGTCCTTGGACCAATTCCATCGCGCCAATGGTATTGGTCGGCAAAACATCCGCCTGGCCATCGAAGCACAGGCATGCGAATCTTCTTCAAAGCTTCCACTACATCTAGTCTGATGCGGTTTTGTTTTGCAACAGAAATCGAGGAATCAACCCAAAAGCCATCGTAAATGCATCTTCCCAGGTCTTCGGAAAAATGCCCGTAAATGTATTTGCTGATGATAAAATGGGGCGAGCCTTCTTTTATGGATAATTGAACAGATGTTTGGCCGGTACAAATAACCGTCAGCATGACGCTTATTACCAAAGGCACTAGGAAAAAGAAAGGTTTTGCAATTTGTTTCATAAATCATAAATATTTAGATCAAAATGTGACTTCCAAGGAGCGCACTATGCAGCAAATAAAATAAGTACCGGTAAATTACTGCAGAATCTGTTGAAGCGTTGTTCAAATTATTCTCAATATGGCAAGCAAAGTTAAACCAGGTTACAATGAATAAGTGCTGTCAAGGATAATAAAAAAAATACAGACAAGACTGAAAGGCGCAGAGCTCAAAGTATTCTCTGCGCCGTTGCCTTTGGGTAAAATATTAATTCAATTTAGCATCCATGACTCCGCTCAGTGCATCCCACAAGGATTTGCAAGTGGCTGCACAAGCTGATTCTGCAATCGCATAATCGCTTGCGTTTAGCATCTTGATTTTTTCTTCCAGCATGGCGGGCTCGGTTAAGTCATTTTCATGCACTTTGAAATAAGTCTCGTCAGCATTCCACTGGCTGTAATGGGTCCTCAGGCCATTCAATTTTGAGGTGGCTGTCGCAGGCTGTTGCGCCTCAAAAGCAAACAATGCACCCAAAGCACTGGCATAAGTGGAATAATGCAATTTGGTCTCCCTTACCAGTTGTTTTACTGCTGGCAGATTATCCCCGATCCGATCTCCACCCACACTGCCCGCAAAATTCTTCCACAATGCATAATGAGCTATCTCTTCTTTTGCAATGTCCTGCTGGCCAATCTGCTCCCAGCCCTGGCTAATGAGGCTGATGAAAGAGCCGTATTCGCAAGCATATAATGCAAGCTGCTCGCGCGTGAGCTTGCCTTCATTCCATGCAAGGTAAAAAGGGTGCTGTAGCAAATGGTATTTGATGAACAATTCTGAAATGCTATTCATGTTGTTGCTTTTTTGAGCTACAAATATAGGGCAAGATAATATGCGGCTGCATTACTTATAAAATGTTATTGGCTTCTGCAGTTTTCTTTGCCCAATGATTGTTTTCGTTTAGGTTTGTGCAAACAATCAATATATGATGACTATTTCCCATCCATGGCACGGCGTTTCTTATGGGGAACATGCCCCAAGGATAGTGAACGCCATAATAGAAATCCCTCAAGGAGCAAGAGCGAAATATGAAATTGATAAGGAAAGCGGACTGCTTAAATTAGACCGTGTGATCTATTCGTCCTTTTATTATCCTGTGAATTATGGCTTTATCCCGCAGACTTATGGCGATGATAAGGATCCACTTGATATTTTAGTGATCACTTCACTGCCCGTGCAGGCCCTGTGCCTGATGGAAGCCAAGGTGATGGGCGTAATGCAAATGGTTGACAGTGGTGATGCGGACGATAAGATCATTGCCGTGGCTGCAAAGGACCCCAGCGTGAACCATTATAATAACATTGAAGAATTGCCCAAACATTTTTTCGAAGAGCTTCGCCATTTCTTTGAAGAATATAAAAAGCTAGAGAACAAGACAGTAATCGTGGAAGAGTTTGGAGACAAGACTACGGCCTTAAAAGTCATTGAAGATGCTATCGCTTCCTACAAGGAGCATTTTGGCGGAAAAAAATAATTTCGATTAATTGTTTGAACTGCCTGATTTCAGATGAGGATTGCCGTTAGTGATCGCTGGCTACTAAATCAATTGCCAGAGGGTACGTGGTCTCGGCCGCAGATCCCTAGCATTGGAATCTATGTTACAATAAAATAAACCTAAACAAAATCTACTTGCCATTCATAAAAATTGGAGATTCTAACCCGAAAATAAAAATCATAATGCTATGTCAATCCAAACTGTTTTATTGGTAGTGCTTATTGGGCTTGCTGCAGGTATTTTAAGCGGTCTTGTTGGTGTTGGCGGGGGAATTATCATCGTGCCAGCACTCGTGTTCCTATTGGGTTTCAGCCAGCATCAGGCGCAAGGAACATCGCTTGGCATTTTGCTATTGCCTGCAGGCATATTTGCCGTTATCAATTATTACAAACAGGGATATATTGACCTCAAAATAGTAATCATTTTATTTATAGGTTTCGTTATCGGCGGCTATCTTGGCAGCAAAATATCCTTGAATCTTTCAGAAGTAGCAATAAAAAAAATATTCTCCATTGTTTTGTTGGTGATTGCCGGAAAGATGCTGTTCTTCGATAAATAATAAATGTTAAAAAATTAACATTCCCCCGGAAGGGCCTCCACTAATCCAGAACCCGACCCGAATTTTTGTCTTCTGCTCCCCGCTTGTTTTGCTGCGCTATATTTGTTTGCAAGAATTTGTGAAATTTTGAAACTGTTGCATCTTACCCGTATAAATTCCCTATTTTACTCCTGGTGCAAAACAACGCATTCGGCCATATAACGGATAAGGAATTGCTGGAATATTTTTACGTAAGCCAAGATAATAAATGGCTTGGCATCCTTTTGCAGCGATACACGCTTTTGCTTTTTGGAGTGTGCATGAAATATTTAAAGAACGAAGAAGAAGCCAAGGATTGCGTTCAACAGGTTTTTTTGAAAGCCATCACTGAGCTTAGAAAATATAGAGTGGAATATTTCAAATCCTGGATATATATGGTTGCCCGCAACCATTGCCTGATGCGGCTCAGGCATCTGGGCAAAACAACTGTCGAAATCGACGAAAAACTAATTGAAGCAAAATTGGATACGAAATCCACTAGCCACATGGAAAAAGAAAACTTGCTTCTGGCCTTGAGCGAATCGTTGAGCGAACTGAATAAAGAGCAAAAGGAGTGCGTAACTTTGTTTTATCTGGAAAAAAAATCATATCAGGAAGTCGCCGACAGGACCGGATTTACTGTTATGCAAGTGAAGAGCCACATACAAAATGGAAAGAGAAATATGAAGCTGTTGGTGGATAAGAAAATAAACAGCACCACGCAAAATGAATTTGAATGATGAATGATCTTCTGAATATATTGCCCGACAACAATAATGGTATCGATGACCAAAAGCTGATGGATTATCTGCAGGGCAAACTGTCAGGCCAACAAAAATACGAGGTGGAAAAATGGATGGCAGATAATGACATCGCGGGCGATGCAGTGGAAGGATTGGAAGATATCAAAGACAAAAAAGACCTCCAATCCTATGTTGACCAACTGAACAAGAACCTGCATGCCCAATTGCAAAAGAAAAAACAACGCCGCATCAAAATGCGGCTGAAAGAATATCCCTTGATATACTTCACCGTTGTGCTGATATTATTGCTGTCGATCATTGCCTATTTTGTACTCAGGCAGTT
>DATMMJ010000451.1:0-12891 GCA_035569795.1 Puia sp.
CTTCAATGTTTTGTACATCAGTCGGGAGTCCGCAACTGGCACAATAGGGTCAATGCTTCCATGAAATATCCATATGGGGAATTTATCAGCATACAAATTTACCTGATCGGGATTGCCGCCGCCACAGATTGGGAATGCTGCTGCAAAAAAATGGGGTCTGCGCCACAGAATCTCAAAGGTGGCAAATCCACCCATTGACATTCCCCCGACATATATACGGTTTGTATCTACATTACTATTTTTTCCAAGTTCATCAGTTAATGCAAGAAGCAAAAGCATAGGTTTTATAGGGATCTTGGTCGCTGGGAAATTGAACCGCAAAGAATCATCAAATTTGGTGAATGTTACAGCGTTCCAGAATGAATTGCGCGGGCATTGGGGAAACACGACGATGGCAGGAAATTTTTCACGGTTGACGGAATCCAAAAATAAATCTGCTCCCCAGAAAAGTTGTCTCTCATTATCCTTGCCCCGTTCCCCGGAGCCGTGCAGGAAAAACACCAAAGGATATTTTTTAGCGGTACTATAATTTTTGGGGTACAATATCCTGTAAGGCAAGGTATCGTCCCCGAGAACCAATTGTTTTTTCTGGAATAGACTTTTATCCTGCCCGTTAACGAATAGGACAGCGTATGAGCATATTAGTATCCCGATTATTTTTCTTTTCATATTACTGCTAGCCGGTGATGAAAAACAGCCATCAAATCTTCTGTAGGCTGGTCCATGAAAAAACTCATTAATTGCTTTTCCACGTATTGTTGCTTTCGTTTACATCGGGATAATGTTTATCGGGATCAATAGTAACTTCAATGATTTTGGAAGTAGAAGCAAAATGGAATTTCCAGGAGCTGCCATGCTGCCATATCTCCACTGGCAATTGCATTCGGGACACTTTTCCATTGTCCTGTTTCACTTCAATAGTAACGGGCATAGGCAATTGCTCTAAATTTTCGATGGTAATAATTGCTCCTTTGGCAGAATCGTTTTCAACATACTCCACGTTTTTAACTCCCTGATCAATTTTCCAGTTGTTCTGGAACCAGCCCCGCCAGAACCAGTCCAGTGTTTCGCCGCTATAGTTTTCAATGGCATGGAAGAAATCCCATGGTGTGGGGTGTTTATATGCCCAATTCGTTATGTAATAACGTAGCGCACCATCAAATTTTTCTTCTCCCAAAATATCATCCCGCAACAACTCCAGCCCCATACCCGGCTTCAGGTAGGCATCTATACCCCAATCCGTATTGCTGTTCAGCACATCCGGGATGGTCATTATACTTTCAGGCCTGTAAATGTAGCTCGCCGTATTACGGCGTTTGTTGCTCGGATTAAAAAATTCCCCAAGATTAAAATCTTTATCTGCAACAGTATTGATAAATGTGTTGAAACCTTCATCCATCCAGGCATACTTTCTTTCATTGCTACCAACAATCATAGGGAACCATGTGTGCCCGAACTCGTGGCTTGTAACGCCCCACAGGCCGCCTTTCTGCGAAGCAGAGGAGCAAAATACAATGCCAGGATATTCCATTCCGCCAACCAGTCCAGCAACATTGGTAGCAACAGGGTAGGGAAATTCATACCATTGTTTGGAGTAATGTTCCAGGCACCCCTTAACGAATTCGGTGGAGCGCTTCCATCCTTGTTCTTTAGCGCTTTCCACTGGATATACGGACATTGCAAGAGCCCTTTTCCCACTCGGCAGATTTATTTTTGCTGCGTCCCATACAAAACCAGTGGATGCGGCCCACGCAACATCCCTTGCATTCAAGATTTTAAATTTCCACGTTATACGATCCTTAGCGGGACGGGTTGAAGGATCAGTTACTTCCGATTCAGAACGTATTGCTACCGTTTTATCGCTTTCCTTTGCCTGCTTAATACGCTTTATTTGTTCAGCTGTTAACACCTCTTCAGGATTTTGCAGTTCGCCGGAGGCAACAACAATTTGTTTTGCAGAAGTGTTGATAGCGAAATCAAAATTGCCGTACTCCAGATAAAATTCACCTTGGCCAAGATAGGGTAGGGTGTTCCATCCAAGCACATTATCGAAAACGCACATACGGGGGTACCATTGAGCGATCTCATATATCCATCCGTTCTTTGTTTTTTGCCTGCCCATCCTATCTGTGCCATATTCAGGTATGTCGAACGAATATTCGATCTTGATCTGAATGGAATCCCCATTGGCTTTCATGGCTTTTGCCAATTTGATCTGCATGCGGGTATCGCTGATATTGTAATTTGCTTTTTCTTCTTTATTGCCTTCAACAATCAAAACCGATTTTATATTATAGCCACCATCAAAATCGCGGTTTGCCCAGCGTCCTCCGGTAATTGCAGTAGCCGCGACGCCACGTGATTTCAGGTTGTAAATGTTCTGGTCAAGCTGCAGCCATACAAAGGGCAACCTCTCCGGGCTGTTATTTTTATAACTTATCGTCACAATACCTGCAATGGAATGATTCTCATCATTGAGAGTAGCGTTGATTTTATAATCGGCCCGGTTCTGCCAATACGCAGCACCAGGTTTGCCGCTGGCAGTACGTACATCATCGCCATAAGCTGGATAGAACATCGGAGCAAAAGCTTCGTTGGCATCATATTTAGAGCTTGTTTGCGCAAAAGAATGGAAACTCATCATCAGAAAACTGATACTGAGAAAAAGGGAAAATTTGTTTGGCATGTGTGTTTGGGATAAATTTTTAGCAATGGATAAAGATAGATCGCAGGATGAATCTGGAAAAAAGAATTTTGGTAAAAGGATGTAAAATATTATTTGCCGACTAGTCACAGAAGATAACAGATTTTATATTTTGTATCTAGCTGGTAGTAGGCTCCCGCTCAATCCTTATTCTACGCCTTAACGGATTGTGTTGCAACTCCGCCTAAGCCGGTTCGTTGAAAAAACGATGCGGTTACCACAATTTGCGAAGTGTTGAATATAAACGCTAATAAGGTAGATAGCATTTTACCCTGTTTCCGTGGACAGAAAGATATCTACCCGTCAAAAAAAATATTTGCACGAAAAGCAAATTCGATATATTTATTAGCTATTTCATTAACCTAAAAATTGTTTATGAATATTCAACACGGGTTACTTATCATGTGTGCATTCTCTGTTTTTGCGTGCAACCAATCTGCAACCACTTCGGGCACGACCCCTGACGTGCTTGCTGCTAACATTGATTCAAGCGTTAGCGCAGGTCAGGATTTTTTTCAGTACGCTAATGGCGGATGGATAAAGAACAACCCGATACCTGCAGATGAAAGCGGCTGGGGCATTGGCAATCTGGTGCAGGAAGAGCTTTACGACAGGTTGAGGAAAATCAATGAAAAGGCAGTGGAAGAAAAAGCAGCCCATGGAAGCATTTCACAAAAAATTAGTGATTTCTGGCAAAGTGGCATGGACACTGTTTCGCTGGAGAAGCAAGGTATCTCCCCATTGAAGGACAACCTGGCGATCATCAATAAAATCGGTTCGACGCAAGAAATAATAAGCGCAGCGGCAAAGTTCCACAAACAAGGTATTGGCTGCTTGTTTGGCGAATATATTGCGCAGGATGATAAGAACAGTGAAGCAATGGCCTATCAGTTATTTCAAGGTGGATTGGGTATGCCTAATCGTGATTATTATTTCAATACAGATTCCAAAACAAGTAATGTGAGGGACGCATACCAAAAATATTTATACAAAACTTTTATCCAACTGGGAAATGACAGCATAGCAGCAACCAAAAGCACGCAATCCGTATTTCAATTGGAAACTAATCTGGCAAGAGCTTCCAGAAAGCTTGCTGATTTGCGCGACCCGTATAAGAACTATAATAAGATGAGTGAGGCAATGATGCAAAAACTATCGGATAATATCAATTGGGCTTCTTATCTCAAACAAATTGGCATTAATAAATTAGACTCGGCCATTATCGGACAACCTGAATTTTATACAGCACTCAACCACGAATTAAAATCAACAAGCCTGGAAGTATGGAAAAACTATTTGCGTTTTCATCTGGTTATGTCATCTGCAGCGTATCTGGACACTACTACCTACAATAATCTTTTTGACTACAGGAAATCTTTAAGTGGGGTGTCAAAGCCGAGACCAAGGTGGAAAAGAGTTCTGGATACCGAAGAACGTTCGATGGGCGAGGCCTTAGGGCAATTGTTTGTGAAAGAATATTTCAATGAAAAAGCAAAACAGCGGTATAACGATTTGGTCGAAGCGATCCGCGATGCCTACAAAGACAGGATCAAGAATCTATCCTGGATGAGCGATAGCACCAAGCAAAAAGCGCTTGATAAGTTGTCCAAGATCACAAAAAAAGTTGGTTACCCGGACAAGTGGAAAGATTTCAGTGCAATGCAGATTGATAAAGCCCCGTATGTTATCAACGTGCAAAAAGCAAATGAATGGTGGTTTGACTATGATGTAAATAAATTAGGCAAACCTGTGGATCGTACGGAATGGGATATGAGCCCGCAAACGTATAATGCCTATTATAACCCCAGCAATAATGAGATTGTGTTGCCAGCAGGCATGTTCACCGTACCCGGCAAAAAAGACGAAGAGTTGGATGATGCTTTTGTCTATGGCTACGCTGCAGCATCCACTATAGGCCACGAAATGACCCATGGCTTTGATGATCAGGGCCGCCAATATGATGCTAAGGGAAATTTAAAAGGATGGTGGCTGCCTGATGATTCGGTCCAGTTCACGAAGCGTGCTTCAAAAATAATCCGTCAGTTCAATGAGTTTAGCCCGGTGGATACATTGCATATTAATGGCGATGCCACCCAAGGTGAGAACATTGCAGACCTTGGTGGCTTATTATTAGGCCTTGACGCTTTTAAGAAAACAGAGGCTTATAAAAGAGGAGGCAAGGTTGCTGGTTTTACTCCTGTTCAGCGATATTTTTTAGGTTATGCATATAGCTGGATGTTCCAAGACAGAAAAGAACGCTTGGCAAGCCAGGTGATGACCGATGTCCATGCGCCTGCGAAAGAAAGAGTAAATGGCCCGGTTGTTAATGTCCCAGATTTTGACGAAACTTTTGGAATAAAACAGGGAGATAAAATGTATCGCGCCGATAGCCTGCAAGTGAAGATTTGGTGAGCAAACGGGATAAGGACACTGGTAAAACTGATGGCTTTGTATACCTCTCAGTCTGAAATTGCGGTATTTATCATAAGTCCCTCCTTTTATTAATCCAGAAACAAAAAAGCCAAGTCAGGCCGGTTAACAGCAATGTATAACCGATGTGGTGTTTAACTGCGTCAAGTGTTGCCATATAAGCTTTCTCATCGAACCTGCCGAAGAATGCTGGCCGGGGTAAAAGTCGGTGTGAAATCTCCAAAGGGAAAAATTGACCCGCCTCACTATTGAATTTATATTTGAGGATATTTATTGCTATCGGCTCCAGCACGATAAAATAAAATGCAAAAATGGCAAGAGCGATAAAAGATTTGCGGACCAAAAAGCCGACTAGAAAAGCAAGCGACAGCTGGGAGAAACTCTGCAGGGCAAACAATCCGATGTAATAGGACAGTTCCCATTTGGAAGCAGTAGCATCAGTAGTATTAGTTAAACCAATAATCAAAGCTACTAGAGTGTACAGGATGGTTACCATAATGGATAAAATCAGCACATCGATCAATTTTCCAGTCATAAAATTTTTGCGGCTCCACCCATCAATAATATTCTGCCGGTTTGTCTTATAGGTATACTCATTTGTGATCAGCATAATAACTACGATGGCCGGAATGAATACAAACAAAGATGAAAAGTAAGCCACCGTGCGCCAGCCTTCCGGCAATGCAAATGGATTGCCGAGTAGTGCCTTCAGCAATTTGCCAGCCTGTTTTTCATTACTTGTGATTTGAAGATAGATCCGGTGAAACATAAAGTTAATGCCTGGATAGGTAAGCGCCGTAATCCCTATGACCCACCAGAAGGCTGGGTATTTCTTTATTTTAAGCCATTCGGTTTTAAGTATATTCAACATGCAAAAAGAATTTGAGAAGTTTAGTTATTGGTGAGCTCAAAAAATTTAGCTTCGAGCCTTTTCCTTTTAAACAATAAATGATTGAGTACAATGCCTTTGCTAAAGCAATAGCTATTAATATCATCAAGCCTTGCTGTGCCTTTGGGAAAAATAAGTTGCAGCATGTTCCCATCCCTGTTTATTTTGATCCCATTCCCGTAATTATTAATCGCTACGGTCAGCGCATCCATATCAGCAGCACTTATTTCTACCAGGTCATCATCCACAAGGACGTCATTTACATTGCCTGTGGTAATCAGGGTTCCCGTTTTCAGGATGGCAACATGGGTGCATACTTTTTCCACTTCATCAAGCATATGGCTTGCCATTATAATCGTGTGGCCTTTTTTACTTAGCTCTATAATCAACTCTCGTATTTCTGCAATACCAACTGGATCCAGGCCATTGGTGGGTTCATCCAATACCAACACCTTCGGATCTCCTAATAATGCCGCGGCTATGGCAAGGCGCTGTTTCATACCCAGGCTATATGAGCTGAAGCGGCTGTTGCGTCGATCATATAATTTTACTTTCTCCAATACCGCAAGGATCGCTTCTGTGGTACCTCTCCCGCTGATGGAATGGGTAATTTTTAAATTATTGACTGCCGAGAGATAATGGTAAAAATTGGGTGTTTCCAATAATGACCCGATTTTTTTTCTTTGTTCCGGAGAACCGGGTTGGCCGAACCATAAAAAATTTCCTTGATCGGCGCTTAGTACATCCAGTATAATGCTGAGCAAAGTTGTTTTTCCGCTCCCGTTCGGTCCAAGTATACCAAACACTGATCCTGGTGGTACTTCAAATGATACCCCATTCAATGCTTTTATCCTGCCATACGATTTGGCAATATTATTCAGCGTCAGGATAGCACTCATAAAAATTTATTTTATTAACAAGGAAGGTAGAAAGAAAACAATTAATAAGATTCGAAAATTGCCGGAGGAGTTGAAAGATTACACGAGTGGCAAATGTTTTTGATGATAGATGCTAGAAAAACCACCGATCATCGCCAAGCCATTCTTATTAAATGATAAGCGATGTAGTTTTAGATCGTCAATATCGCTTTGCAGAACTTTTCGCTTGAAAGGATCCAAGGTGCCGCCCGGTTGAAGCGGTAAAGCGTGTATGTCATATTGAAATGGCGGATCGCAAATGGTGCCGCGTGGGTACATAATGCCTGGTTGGTCCTTGCCCCGTATGTCAAGTATCCTGGGATGGTCTAACCCTATCGTATGCCCATACTCGTGGGCCGCTGTAGTAGAATTATTCAACAGGTTATCATACTTAAAATAGCCTGTGTTGCAATTCAATCCATCCACCGAAGAGATATGGTTCATCGAAAACTCTTCGATACGGAAAAAATTATTTCGAGGATTGGTGTTGTACCAAACTTCCCTAGGCTCAATAGCTTGTTCACAGTAGCCTACAATATCAAACTTTACATCAAACCAATCCCCTTTTATTTTTGCTCTTGCTCCCGGCTCGTTCCAGTGATTGGCTATATCTTCTGCAATCTGAATAGCTAATTGTTCTGTGGCTGCCTCTCCGTAAAAATGAAAAATGGAATGTATAATAATTTGATGCGCGGGTTTGATAAGTTCGGCTTCACCCATGACTGTGATAATAATTATTCACTGGTTTGTTTGGTGACAACAAATGGTCTTGACATATAACCCTCGCTGGCACGCTGTTTACCAATAGCGTCATAAATTGCAGGGTCATCCGGTGTCCAGGTGGCTAAACCATCGACATATCGGTTATACATGCAAAACGCCGAAGCGATTAAAACGGCATCGTGAATTTCTTTATCGCTTGCACCCTGTTGTTTTGCAAATTGAATATCCGAGGAAACAACCCTTTTTCCATCCTGCTGCACCTTGGCTGCTATCTTCAGTAAAGCTTTCAATTTGACCGGGATGTCAACAGTTTCAGGATCATTAATTACCTGTTGCACAAGAGTTGGTTTATCCCCTAACTGATACTGTGCAATGGCACTGTGTGTTAATGCGCAATATTTGCAGGTATTTAGGCTGGAAGTATAAGCGGCAATCAATTCCCTTTCCCCGGGCGTTAAGGTGGACGTTTCCGGGTCGTGCAACAATGTTTGAACCAGGTGGTTTAATGGCAATGCAGTTGCGGGGCTATACATAAATAAACTTCTTATTCCGGGATAGTCGTCTGGTAAGGCAATGTGTGGCATGCTATAATTTATTGAAGAATTTTCAATTTTTTTTTTGAATGCATTGTCCTTTGAGTTATGAACAACGATCCCATTAATTACGTATCGGTTTGCCGCCTTTTAATACACTTTGTATTCTTTCCAGCGTTTTCTTCTCTCCACATAAACTTAAGAAAGCTTCTCTTTCCAGATCCAAGATATATTGCTCACTCACTAAAGTCGGTTCACTTAAATCTCCGCCGCACATTACATAAGCTAATTTCTTTGCGACCACCACATCATGACCGGTTGCATAGTTGCCACGCCACATACCATTGATGCCCGCATACAAGGCCCCCAGCGCAGAACGGCCAAGCACTTTAATGTCTTTTCGTTGAACTGGCATTACGTATCCTTCATTATATAATTCAATAACAGCCTGCTTTGCTTCAGAAATCCTTCTGCCCTGATTTATACTTATGGTATCCCTTCCCTTCCTCAGTATGCCAAGATCAAATGCTTCGAAAGCAGAGGTAGAAACTTTTGCTGTGGCGATAGTGAAGAAGCGATTCTTGAGCGTGATGGTTTCCGGCTCATCTTCGTGCATTTCATCTGCAGCACGAAGGGTGAACTCCTTTGTTCCGCCGCCGCCCGGAATCAATCCAACACCCAATTCTACCAACCCAATATATGTTTCGGCTGCCGGAACTACTTTATCCGAATGCAGGCTTAGCTCACATGCACCACCTAGCGTTAGTGCGTGTGGCGCCGTAACAACTGGCACGGCAGAATATCTTGCACGCATCATAGTGTTCTGAAATTGCCGTACTGCCAAATCCAATTCCTCATATTCCTGTTCAATCGCAAACATGAATATCATTCCAACATTTGCGCCTGCGCTAAAATTTGGGCCCTCGTTGCCGATCACTAATCCTTTGTATTTTTCTTCTGCAATGGAAATCGATTTTTGGATCCCTTCCAGCACTTCACCACCAATGCTCCCCATTTTGGTGTACCATTCCAGCCCCAGCACGTCGTCACCCAGGTGATATAAATGACAAGCACTGTTTTTCCAAACTACTTGATTTTCAAAATTCTTCATTACTATGAAAGCTTCGCCGCCCGGGATAATTTTGTATTCCCTGGAACTAACGTCATAACATGACCGCTTTCCATTTTCTATTTTGTAAAATGATTTTGCGCCGCTTGCAATCATTTCATCTACCCATCCGCTTACCGGGTATCCCGCATCGCGCATCGCTTTTGCGGTTTTCTCCACTCCTAATGTATCCCAACTTTCAAATGCCCCTATCTCCCAGCCAAAACCCGCCATCATGGCATCATCCACGCGGTATATTTCATCGGTAATTTCAGGAATGCGGTGGGATATATAAGAAAACAATCCATAGTGAAACTGCCGGTAAAACTCACCTGCCTTATCTGTGCCATTAACCAACGCTCTCAATCTTGTCTTCAGATCATCAATTGGTTTAGCTGCTTCAACGCTAGCAAATCTGGGTTTTGTACGGGGCTTGTATTCTAATGTTTTAAGGTCAAGGGAATAAATTTCTTTTTCGCCTCCAGCCCCTTTTGTTCTCTTAAAAAAGCCCTGACCCGTTTTATCACCTAACCAGTTATTGGCAACTATTTTTTCCAGCCAGGAAGGAATGACGAAAGTGTTTTTTGCTTCATCATTCGGGCAGTTTTCATAAACTCCTTTGGCTACTTTCACTAATGTATCAATGCCAACCACATCAGCAGTGCGGAAGGTTGCAGATTTTGGCCGGCCGATAATTGGTCCAGTCAAGGCATCAATTTCATCAATGGTCAATCCTGATTTTTCCACCAACCCAAAAATGGCCATGATGCCATATACGCCAATCCGGTTGGCTATAAATGCAGGGGTGTCTTTGCAGAGCACGGTTGTTTTACCGAGATACAAATTTCCATAATGCAACAAGAAATCGATAATCTCAGGATCAGTATGTGCTGTTGGAATAATTTCTAATAATCTTAAATAGCGCGGCGGATTAAAAAAATGGGTCCCGCAAAAATGCTTTTTAAAATCCTCACTTCTTCCTTCGGCCATCAAATGAATCGGGATGCCCGAAGTGTTGGAGGTGATTAGCGTTCCCGGCTTTCTAAATTTTTCCACCTCCGTAAAAACAGATTGTTTGATGTCTAGTCTTTCAACTACCACTTCTATGACCCAATCATAGGAAGAAATATCTTTCATGTTATCCGTGAAGTTGCCGGTCGTAATTCTCTTTAGGACATCTTTGGAATAGAGAGGCGATGGGTTTGATTTAATTGCCGAAGCGAGTGCATCGTTCACAATCCTGTTTTTTACTGCAGGGTGGTCGAGGGATAAATTTTTTGCCTTCTCCGCTTCGTTCAATTCTTTCGGTGCAATATCGAGCAGCAATATCTGCAACCCGATTCCTGCAAAATGGCCGGCAATCCTTGAACCCATAACGCCGCTACCCAGTACCGTAACCTTTTTAATGATTCGATTTGACATACAGTAAGATTTATTTTCCGCGGGATTTCATAGAATCTGGCGAGCAATCAAATGAATTAATCCGACAGAAGTATTATTTAGTTAGTTAAACAACTATTTCAATAGCCCGAAGTTAGGAAATTTTGTTTCGCAATTAAATGTGCGTTCGATTTATTGAATTGGCGATGCTTTGATACCAAATTGTTCCATTTGCGAAAGCCAAACCATTTACTATTGAAATACGCGGATGATCTGGCAAGGAAAGCTCAATATCTTGTCCTATGGTAACAGATCAATTATCCATTTCTCTGAAATACTTTTGAAATAATTGATCTGGATAGGTTTATTTCAATGTGGCTGAAGAAACAGCGCTCCAGTCTATATCCTCATTGCCTTCGCTTATTATCTGCTGCATATTTTTTTGAAGCAGTGAAGCAAGTGGCATTGACTGCTGTGCAGAAGCTGCCTGTTGCAAAACAAGATCAATATCTTTCAACCCAAGCTTCATGGTGAAAGCAGCCGGCTCAAATTTTTCCTGTAAAATGATTTTGCTGTAATTAACGTAGACAGGTGCAGCGAATAATGTTTGTGAAAACATATCCCACATTTGCTGAGCATCGACACGGCTTTTTTTAGCCAGTTGAATGCTTTCGCCGATAGCCTCCAGTGCCGAAGCAATTAAAAAATTGCCACAAAGTTTGACGGTATTGGCCGCAGTAATGTCATTTCCAAAATGCCAAACATGCATCCCACCTGCTTCTCTTAACAAGGGCTCAACCTGTTTGCGGATTTTTTCATTTCCGCTTATCGTGAAATTTAATTTCTTCGCAACAGCCGCTTCTGGCCTTCCGAAAACAGGAGATGCGAGATAGTGCTGCCCACGTTGCTCGTGGAGTGATGCCAGGTCCAAGGCAGTTTGCGGCAGTATGGTGCTGAGAGAGACGTGAACGCTATCAGTCTGCAAATGATGCAATAACCCATTTTCTCCTATACAAATATTTTTTAAAGCGGCATCATCGGAGACAATGGTGAAAACAATATTGCATTGCTTTGCCAGGGAAGCAACACTTTCACAAACAACAGCGCCTTTTGCTGCAGCTGGCGAGGCTTTGGATGCCGTGCGATTATAAACATATAGTGAATGACCGCTATCAATCAAATTCATAGCTATCGGCCCTCCTAAATTACCTAGTCCGATAAAACCGATTTTCTGATTCATAAAAATTTTTTTTTTGCTGAGTGTATTTAAGTCACTGGTGCCCCCGGACTGATTTTGTCTTCCGGGCTGACAAAAATTAATTTCCCCTCGCTGTCTTCAGCCATTAATATCATGCCATTGCTTTGTATACCTTTCATTTTTCTCGGCGCGAGATTAGCAACCACTAGTACTTGTTTGCCAATAATTTCTGCTGGTTTAAAATGAAGCGCAATGCCGGAAACGATGGTTCTTTTCTCAAATCCCAAGTCAATTTCCAGTTTCATTAATTTGTCTGCTTTTGCTACTTTCTCCGCTGAAAGGATTGTCCCGACTTTTAAATCAAGCTTTGAGAAATCATCGTATTGGATGGTTGCTTTTAGCCCTTGACCTTTTGTGGCTGGCTCTTCTTCGACAACGGGTAATAATTTATTACCAGTGGATATATGACTTGCATTCGCTTGCAGCTTTTCAACCTGTAGACTAATCTCTGTATCCTCAATTTTCCTGAACAATAACTCCGGAGGTCTTAAACTGTAACCCACGCTTAGTAGTTTCACGCTTCCCGCGTTTTGCCAGTCGAGCATTTTATCAACCACTTTCATCAGATGCAGCATTTTTTTCGCAGTCGAGGGCAAAAATGGATTTATAAGTATTGCAAGGTTTGCAGCTAGCTGCAAACAAAGATGTAAGCAATTGTCGATCAATTTTTGATTTGTTTCGCGGGTCCCTGGCGCCTTGTCACCCGAAGCCTTCTTCCAGGGCTCTTTATCCTGTAAATATTTATTTCCTTTTCTTGCCAGGTCAATAACTTCAAACAACCCGTCGCGGAATTTATATTCTTCAATGGACTGTCCCACAGCAAGTGCTGATTGTTGAATATTTCTTATCAATTCCTTGTCTGCGTCATCTAAAAACTCCAAATGCAATGGCGGCACTTTGCCTGCACATAGTTTATGCATCAGTACCAATGCGCGGTTTACAAAATTGC
>DATMMJ010000452.1:0-9356 GCA_035569795.1 Puia sp.
TCATTTCACTTCTCAATCGGCGCTCACCAATAAGATTTTTTCTGATCCTTCATCCGGCTATGGTGCAGCGATGAAAACCGACAAGTTGAGCATAACAATCACCGACAGCAAACCGGATTCGGTAAAAACATACTGGGATCAATTAAACGCAAAGAAATTTGGGGGAGGGATCAATCTTTATCAGCTACGGCCGGATAGCGTCACGGTCCAATTTTATTTTGATTTTCATTTCAATTGGTATCCATGGGAAAAATTCACCTCTCTTCTTTACGAAAAGCAATTTGGACCCGTGATGGAAGAATCGCTAACCCAGTTAAAACAAATAGTCGAAAATTCTAAGTAGTTTTGACATTATTTAATTTTAAACAAATATGCAATATGAAAAATGTATTATTGATTTCAACAGCTTTGATCCTTGCTTTTGCTTCGTACGCCCAACCGGATCATAAAAAAAGCCCGCATGATACCGTGTCTACAAAAGACATCAAAGTCACTTATGGGCGCCCTTATAAAAAAGGCAGAGTGATATTTGGCGGCTTGCAAAAATATGGTGAGGTATGGCGTTGCGGTGCCGATGAAGCAACTGAAATTACATTTTCAAAGGATGGAACTTTTGGTGGCAGACCAGTGAAAGCAGGCTCTTATACCTTGTTTGTCACACCTAACGAAAAAGAATGGACTATCATTTTAAATGGCGATCCGCATTTCTGGGGAACACAGTATGAACAGCATAAAACCAAAGATGTTTTGCATGTAAATGTAGCGGTGAAAAATCTCAGCACTGCAGTAGAGCAACTCACTATACATTTTGCAGGTGGGGATATGATAATAGAGTGGGATAAAACCCAGGTTGCTGTCCCCGTCAAGGTGTAGTAATATCTTATTAATTAGTGAGGAGACAAAGAAATGGCTTTAACCTTAAATCAGGTTAAAGCCATTTTGCATTTGTGCTTATTTTTGTTTGGAAAATCAATCCAAGTAAAGATCACACAAGGAATCTAGTTGATGAGGATCTATGAATAATTTTAAAAGATATAAGCCTTTATACAAGAGGAAATAGCGCTGTGAGATCTTGGGTATTCCTTATTTGGCCTTCAGCCTGTATTTTTTGTTTACTTTCGGGCTATTAAAATATTCGTCCAATTGTTCTTCTGTCATATTATTTGTCTCATCAATAGGTACATCTATTAACTGAATCTGAGTTTGTTTCAATTCCTCTTTCAGCTTGGCGGTCTTTTTAACGATATCCATATCCTTTTCACCCACAAGGCCATTCTCTGTCATCGTATATTCAAGCCGCTTAATTGAAGATCTTACAAGGGAAGCGGAATTTTGTTCTGCGGTCATTGGGGGCGAAACCGTTTCTTTCACAGGCACTAAAGCCACGCCTGCACTGGGTAATATCTTCCCTGCATCTTGGGCGCCCACCGAGCTGGCAGAGGAAAAAATTGTCCCGCCAAGAGCCGTTGCGGCCGTTGTCATATCAAAAGTAGTACGGGTTTTTTTGGTCTTCTTCACTTTTTTATCTAACTGTACAAAGGCATATTTTAACTGCAATATATAAGTGGAATATCTTTTTGCCACCTTGTCATAATCAACCAGCGCTACTGGAAAATTCAGCGCATCCTTTACATAAATTTTTACGTTGCAAGTGTCTTTATTAAAGAATTTATCGGAACCGATAAAACTTAGCAACAGAAATTTTTGCTTAGCAGAATCTGTTTCTTTGACAAAATCAAAGGAAGGCGACCATTTAAACTCATCATCGCATTTTTTCACCTCGCTATAATCTTTAATGGGGATATTGGAGAAAAAGGCAATGTGCTCGATAGGGAAACTACCTACTTCGCATTCGATCCTGAAATTGATCGTATCGCCTTCTTCTATATATAATGTACTGCTTACACTGGCTTTAACTCTTGACGGTGCAATCTCTGTCGTGAAAAATAAAATGGTGAAGGAAGTATCAATACGTTCCGCGGGGTTATTTAAGTTTTGCACTCCGATTGTTACCTTGTAATCGTAATCATATTTTAATTTGCCCGAGAGGAAGTAGGATTTTTCGGCTCTAAAGGTGAGCAACCCGTTGTCCTTATTGATTTTTAGCCCAACAGGCGAATTTTTCAAGAACCAGAAATAATGTGATGGGTCTTTATTTATTTCAAGGTGATAATTTAACGTGGAATCGACGTGCAGTGTAAAGTAAGGGTTCAGGTTGCGTATCCGCAAGGAGGAATCTTCATTTTTATTTAGCGTATCGCTTGCATCCGGTAGGTGCAATGGGGGAACTTGTGAAAAGCATGAAATGGTTGAAGCTGTTGCTAAAAGTAGTGGTACCAGATTTGACCAGATTTTTTTTGCATTCATCGCTTTGGAATAAAAATCAGTTTGTTTAAGCCGCGAATTTAAAGCAATGGGCGTAGAAAATAGCAAACAAAAATCCCCCTTACGAATTTAAGAGGGATTTATAAATCAAAACCAACTACGACTGAAAGCTTTTGTACCGAAATCTTTGTTATTCAATGGTAATTTGTTTGCTGCTGGTCTTTTCTTGTTCTTTCTTAGGGATCAATAACTTTAACAAACCATTCTCATATTTGGCCTGAATGTTACTTGCATCCATACTGTCATCCAAATTAAAACTGCGTTTAAAGCTCTTGAATGAAAATTCGCGCCTGATGGTTTTGTAATCTTCCACTTTTGCTTCCTGTTTCTTTTCAAAGCTGATGGTAAGCAAGCCATTTTCCACACTGATCTTGAAATCTTCCTTGGACCGGCCAGGAACAGATAATTCAAGATGGTACCCAGTGGCAGTATCGTGGATGTTTACCGGCGGAAAATTCCAGTTATTCCATTCCTTTGCGGCCAATACTGGGAATTCATTGAAGAATTCATCAAATGCATTACCGATGCTTTTCTGCAAAGCGTTGTTGTTTACATTTAACAGTTGCATAATTTTTTATTTTATTGTAATTAATAATTGTTTGTACTGTTGCTCATCAAAGGTTGTACCATCAGCCAAAAAAATATTTTTGCCTGAACTTCCGTCAATGAACCCACGTTTTTCAGGACAGAATTGCATCATTATTGAAAATTGCTGACAAAAGTTCTGCTGGACTAAGTGATTTCACCCACTACGAACCATGGTTTTCTTGTCCCCTTGTTGGGAAACCTGTTTTGCAGTGAGGATAATACCAGGGCTATCAACTTTTTGCTTAATTTTGCGTTTTAATACTTACAAAAAATCAAATAATAATGTATCCCGCAGAAATAGTCTTACCAATGAAAGAGGAACTGACTGAAAATGGCTTCAAGGAATTGCTGACACCTGAAGATGTAGATGCGCAACTCAGAGATGAAGGCACCACTTTAGTGATGGTCAATTCAGTTTGCGGTTGTTCAGCTGGTAGCGCCAGGCCAGGCGTACTGATGGCTGTGGCAAACAGCGAGAAGATACCAGATCATCTTACCACAACTTTTGCAGGGTTCGATATCGATGCGGTAAGAAAAGTGCGTGAACATTTATTACCTTACCCACCTTCTTCACCGGCTATCGCACTATTTAAGGATGGCCAGCTGGTGCATATCATTGAAAGGCACCAGATTGAAGGCCGACCTGCGCAAATGATCGCGCATAATCTCATTGCAGTATTTAAACAGTATTGCTGATAACATTTTTTTGTTTTCAGACCAGGTTATTTATCAGGGCTTCTTTATTTCAAGGAAGCTTTTTTCATTACTTTACTAACTTAAGTTAATAATGTGCGGCAATTGCCGAACCAGATTTTTAACCTAAACTTGCAATTCTCTATTGGAGATCGCACTTTACCAATCCGAAATCATTCGATATGTATCCCAATCTTTATTATGCTTTCAGAGATTTGCTCGGAGTTGAATGGAAAATCCTGCGCTTTGTAAATACTTTTGGTTTTTTTGTTGCCATAGCTTTTTTGTGCGCGGCGTTCACCCTGTCTTTAGAGTTGAAGCGGAAAGAAAGTCTGGGATTATTACAACCGGAAGATCAAAAAATCATTATTGGCAAGCCAGCTTCTCTTTTGGGGATATTGATCAATCTGGTTTTCGGGTTTTTGCTGGGATACAAATTTGTGGGTCTTTTTCTTTCTAACAGCCCTCTTGCGGATAATCCCCAGGATTTCATTTTTTCTTCAGAAGGAAGTTTACCTGCTGGCTTGCTCCTCGCAGCTTTATTTGCAGGATTGAACTGGTGGGAAAAAAACAAACAAAAACTACCAGTACCTGAAGAAAGAAAAATAAGGATATGGCCTCATGACAGAGTATCAGACCTGACGATATTCGCAGCCATATTTGGTTTCCTTGGCGCCAAAATATTCAATAGTCTGGAAACATGGAATGATTTTATAAAAAACCCTTTTGCGTCTTTGTTTGGGTTTAGCGGGCTTACCTTTTATGGTGGCCTTATTTGCGCAGCACTTGCGATTTGGTACTATGCAAAAAAACATAAAATTGGTTTTTGGCATTTGAATGATGCAGCTGCGCCAGGGTTAATGCTGGCTTATGGTGTTGGTCGCATTGGCTGTCAGGTCTCTGGCGACGGGGACTGGGGGATTATCAACAGCGCGTATTATACTTTGCCAAACGGCAAAGTTGCACTCTCCACTCTTAACCAGTATCAAACCGTACTTTTCGAAAATAGCAATTTTTATCTTAGTGAGTTCGGCTCATTGGATAAGGTTCCCCATCTAAGCGTCAAATCGCCTTCATTTTTGCCTGATTGGTTATTTGCTTACAGTTACCCACACAATGTCAATAATGTCGGTGCGCAGATTGCAGGCTGCAAAGACAAATTTTGCAGTCAATTGCCCCTGCCGGTATTTCCGACGCCTCTGTACGAAATGGTTGTTTGCATCGGTTTGTTCTTTATCATCTGGGCTGTACGCAAACGCTTTAGCGTCCCGGGCAAATTATTTGGCTTTTATTTGCTTCTCAACGGTATTGAAAGATTTTTTGTCGAAAAGATTAGAGTGAACACTAAATATGATCTATTCGGATTTCATCCAACCCAGGCAGAGATCATTTCTTCATTATTAATAATTACTGGCATCCTTTTGCTCACTACACTTAAAAAGAAGCCCATCCCTACCACTGAGATAGTTCCGTAAGCTCAAAGAATTATTTTTACAATATTTCCCATAGTTAGTTTTTGGGGGAGCATTTGTTGAGCCCAAAAGAAGGGTAGTTCTTTATTATGGTTTTGTCCCTTTTTACCAGATTTCTTGCATTATTTTCCACTCATCCCATAACCGAAATTTTCTGTAACCTATACTAAAGGCCCACGTCTCATCATTAAATTATCTATCAAACCAGTTATCATGCAATCAAGCCTACTATCATAAAACATTGTTCTATGTAATACAAAGTACCAATCTTTGTATTGTAATTATTTAAGGATAGTACCAAATAAAAAAATAACTATTATGAAAAAATTGTATAACTTATTATTAATCACTTCCTTAATGGCTTTGGCCGGAATTGCAAAGGCCCAAAATATGCCAGGTAATGTTACAGGCTCGGTCAATGAAGAGTCCCAAAAACCGATTGAATCGGCTACAGTTTCCTTATTAGCAGCAAAAGATTCTTCTGTAATCAAAAGCTCTGTTTCAGATAAGTCGGGCAAATTTGAGCTCAATAATATTTCCGAAGGCAGGTTTTTGGTCTCAGTTTCCTATATTGGCCACAAGAAATTTTTCTCCAGAAAATTTGAAATTTCTGCTTCCAATAAATCCATTGCATTAGGAAATATTATTCTGCCTAACCAATCTAATCAGCTAAAAGAAGTATCTGTTATCGGTAAAAAGCCTTTTATTGAACAAAAGGCTGACCGGATGATCGTGAATGTAGAGTCATCCCCCAGCAGTGCCGGATCTTCTGCAATGGATATCCTTGAAAAATCTCCAGGCGTAACTGTCGACAAGGATGGTAATATCAGCCTCAAGGGGAAACAAGGGGTTACGGTGATGATTGATGATAAGCCAACTTATTTGTCTGCAACACAACTGGCCAATTACCTTAAGAGTCTTCCGGCGTCTAGTATTGACCAGCTTGAGATAATGACTAATCCTTCGGCAAAATATGATGCTGCAGGAAATTCAGGCATAATAAATATTAAAACAAAGAAAAATAAAGTGAAGGGATTTAATGGGAGCGCAACGTTAACCCACACCCAAGGCGTTTACCCAAAACCAAGTGGCAGCCTGAATATGAACTACAGGACTGGAAAATTTAATTTGTTCTTAAATGCAGGCTACACCCATTGGGAAGGTTTTCAGGCTTTGGATATCAACCGGAATTACCTTGACCTGAGCGGCAAACAAATCACCTCTATTTTCACGCAGCACACATACATAAAATTCACAAACCCAGAAGCAAATTTGAAATTCGGAGCGGACTATTACGTTTCAAGCAAAACAACTATTGGTTTTGTAGCTAGGGGCTTCGAGAATAGAGAAGATGACCGCACGCAAAGCACCATCTTTTTAAAAAATGCCAATTATCAGGTTGATTCTATTGTTTATTCACCAAGCTCCAATAAAGGTTTATGGAAAAATGGTGCTATCAATTTGAATTTCAGGCATCAATTTGACTCTCTGGGAACTGAACTGACCGCGGATGCCGATTATATTAAATACAAATCAGGTAGCGATCAGTATTTTGATAATATAACCTACGATCCAAATTGGGTTAAGAAAGGGGAAACCATACTTACCGGAAACCTGCCTAGCGATATTGACATTTATTCTTTCAAAGCAGACTTTGCACACAATTTCAAGAAAAATCTAAAATTTGAAGCTGGCATTAAAACAAGCTATGTTTCTACAGACAATACTGCAAACTACTTTAATGTAACCAATAATGTTCCTGCTGTTGATACCACAAAGACTAACCGATTCTTGTACCGAGAGAACATTAATGCAGCATATATCAATCTGAATAAGCAATATAAGAAATGGAGCGTGCAGGCCGGGTTGAGACTTGAAAATACCAACTATTCCGGGCATCAGCTTGGAAATAACTACACGGTAAACAATAATGATTCATTATTTAGAAAAACCTATGTAAATCTTTTCCCGACTTTGTACGTAAGCTATCAGGCTAATGCAAAAAATAGCTTCTCAGTCAATTATGGTCGCCGCATTGACCGTCCGGCCTATCAGGACCTGAACCCCTTTATGTTCTTTTTGGATGAATTCACTTACCAGGCAGGAAATCCTTATCTCCAACCGCAGTTCACGCAAAATATAGAATTGTCTCACAGTTATAATAACATCCTGACCACAACGCTTAATTACAGCAACACCAAAAACTTTTTCTCTGAAACTTTTGAGCAGTCTGGTCAGGCGACTATTGTACGCAATGGCAATATCGGAAAACGCCAGAATGCAGGGGTGGCTGTAAGTGCCCAGGTGCCAGTGAAAAAATGGTGGACTGCCATCCTGTATACCAATGCGAACTATACCAGTTTTACTGGGATGCTTTATGGTGAAAATATTAATGTGAACGCCACTACTGTAATGGTAAATCTAAATAACCAATTCAGATTTGACAAAGGCTGGGGCGCTGAGCTTTCAGGTTGGTACCGGACAAAAGGTGTGGAAGGCCAGATTATTGTTCAACCAATGGGCCAAGCCGCTGCCGCGGTTTCAAAACAAATGCTGAAAGATAAAGCAAGCTTGAAACTCGCAGTCCGCGATATATTTTATACCGGAGTAGTAAAAGGATTTATAAACTTCCAGCAAACACAGGCAAGTTTTCAAAACTCAAGAGACAGCCGCCAGGTAAGCCTTACTTTCACATACCGCTTTGGCAAGCCCTTTAAAGCTGCACAGGCCCGTCGTACTGGTGGTGCAAGCGATGAGCAAAGCCGCGTGAAAGTTGGTGGTAATAATTAAGATTTTTAGTTAGTAGTTGATTTTGGTTATAAAGCCCTTTGTCTAAAGGGCTTTATCTTTTACATTTGCAATCACAATCATCAAGCTATGCCATCCTTCGATATTGTCAGCAAAGTGGAACTCCAGACTTTGGATAACGCAGTGAACATAACAAAAAAAGAAATTACCAACCGATTTGATTTTAAAGGTTCACCTGTTCAGATTGATCTGAATAAAAAAGAGATGAAGATTGACCTGGAGGCCGAGAGTGATATGAAGCTAAAACAGATTATCGATGTGCTCATCAGTCGCTCGATCAAGCAAGGACTTGACCCGTTAGCGTATGATTTCGAGAAAGAGTCTTATCCCAGCGGTAAAACGGTAAAGCAGGAGGTGCTGGTAAGGAACGGTTTGAAACAAGATGACGCAAAAAAAATCGTGAAGATGATTAAAGATTCAGGGCTAAAGGTACAGGTGCAGATAATGGATGATTTGGTTCGCGTTACCGCAAAGAAAATCGATGATCTGCAATCAGTAATACAGCTTTGCAAAAATGGAAATGTAGGTGTTCCGATGCAATACCTGAACATGCGCAATTAGACTTGAGAGACTATTCCCATTATTTCAAATAAGATTTGGAAAAAAGGTTTTCAAAAGCTAATTTTGCAGTCTTAATTTTAAAAATTTGTACGGCAAAATCCGTGCAACCTTAAATCATCACTATTATGAAAAAAGGGATTCACCCAACAAACTATCGTTTTGTTGTTTTTAAGGACATGAGCAATGGCTATTCATTTTTAAGTCGCTCTTCTGCTCCTTCAAAGGAAAATGTGAAATGGGAAGACGGGAAGGAATACCCGCTGATCAAACTAGAAATCTCCAATACATCCCACCCGTTTTTCACTGGTAAGAACATGCTCGTTGACACTGCCGGCCGTATTGATAAATTCAATAAGCGCTACGAGAAAAGAGCAAAATAATTATTCATGTTCCTCGTAAATAAATTGTCCCTTCCGCCAGCCCCGGAAGGGATTTTAGTTTTGTACTTCATTTCAACCATCGTTAGAATATTGTAGTTTTAGATCATGAAGCCGATCGTATTGAATGAGACATTGCCGGCAGATAGTCTTTATCCATTCACATTAACCCGCTCAGTGCTTGATATTCGCATCGGCATTTTAACTCTTCGCGAAAAATGGGAATGTTTAAGTGGTCAAAAACCCAGCGTGCAAAAACTGCAAGGCGATAAAAGTATTCCGGCTGAAATCATTCCGTCACCACGCATAATTGAGTCAATCAATAAAGGAGATGATGACTTTTCTAAGGAACCAAGACTTGAGCATCCATGGCAGGTTTTTCAGCTTACTGATGCAGCGATCAGGAGCGATTTTGCTCTTCTTACAAAAAATAAAATAAGCAAGAAAATCTCTCGCACAAATCAAACCGTAT
>DATMMJ010000453.1:0-3116 GCA_035569795.1 Puia sp.
AAACAAGAAGCGTTGGGGGAGTACTATCGCTAAAAAATTTAGATGCCCTGGAAATTTCTTCCAAACTGCCTTTTACTCCCTGAATGCGGGTCACATAAATAACCTGCTCATCGAGTAACCCAAACTCCCTGCCGGGAGAAAAAGTAAATGCAAGGCGATATATGGTTTCGCCGTTTACATTAAAAACAAACGATAAAGAGCCTTCATTTTCATATGGTGTCGTACTTAGTAACCTAATCTCGAAAACATTTGCACCCCTTACATCTGACCAACAACTGATCCCACCCTTAAATATCGGTTTCAATGCATGGTATGGGAAATTGTTTTTAAAGTATTTGTAATGATTAGCAAGCACCTTCAGCTTGCTTTTTGTGCTCAAGGAATTAGAAAGATATTTGAACAGATAGATATAATTGATCTTTGCTGTGGTAAAACCAGAAACGTTGAAAGGTTTAAGTGCTTTGGTCAGTTTGGCATGCCCTCTCAAAAACAAAAACATCCTGAGGGACCTTAAAAAATAGGAAGTTAAAGAACGAAAGGATTCTTTACGATAATTCCAAATAACGTCTTTTGTGTTGCGAATCAAAGAGTACAAAATAGGATATTTTAGATCTCAGGCTGTCAATCAGAAATTGGATTTGCCCGGTTATAACGGTTTACAAGTATTTTTATTTCGAGCATTTACTTAAAAAGATAAAAAACTATATTTGCAATCCCAATGCCCGATAGTATAATGGTAGTACGTCAGATTCTGGATCTGAGTGTCTTGGTTCGAATCCAGGTCGGGTAACACTTAGTAAATAGGAAGACTATCGCCTGGACAAAAATGTTCGGATGGTTGCAAGTTCCACTCGATTAGAATTTGTTGTATCGATTATTGCTGATAATCGCTTATAATAAGAATTGGCTGTTTGCGTTTTACCGGTTTTTTCCGCAGCTCTGCCAGCTCCAAATAGGCTATTAAAACGATTTGGGCTTTTTTGGAGTACTGCTTCGTAAGAAAGCAAGGAATTTTCATATTTCTGTTCCTCAAACAACATATCACCCAACAGTTCCCTGGCGGGCAGGACTGCACCGGGAGACACAGGATGCTTTTCGGTTGAGTCTTCCATTTCGGCAGCAAGTCTCATTGCATTTAATGCTTCTATCTTTTGTCCTGATGCAAAAAGTATCCATGCTTCGCCAGTTTTTAATTGAATTTCCACTTGCTTTGTTTTATATAAATCTTTTTGTTGTTCAAGTGTGTCATACAGTTGCTTCAGTTTTGTCAATTCGAGTTTTGCAAGATTTGTATTTCCCAAATGAGCTGCGCCTAACAGTCGGGTAAAATGTATAATGGATTCCTGCCAGGGAAATTTCGCCCATGGAAAATTGGATGGATATAATTGGACTGTTGCCGCATCATTCCAGTTCTTGTTTTCCAGATAAATTCTTGAAGGAATAGCAGCAAAAGCATAAGCAACTTTAAAATTTGCTGGATACACTTGCTTAATAGTTTCTAAATAATTCAGTTGTTTTTTGGCAAGATCATTTTCACCTTTTTGCAAGTAAGCATATACAAGGTAATCCATGCCATGAAGTTCCTCATCCCAATGTCCATTCAAATTGGCCTGCTCAGCATAACATTTCGCTGAAGCAATAGACATAAGATTTGATTTAATGCACTCATCCCAAAGCCCCAGCCGTGTAAAAATATGCGATGGCATATGCAAGGCATGCGCTGATGAAGGGGCAACCTGTGCATATTTTCTTGCTGCAGGCAAAGCTAGCGCTGCCAGTTCGGGATAATCGTAGGTATGGATGATATAGTGAATTATTCCCGGATGGCTCGGCTCCGATGGGTAGAGGGCATTTAATATTAAACCAGCCTTTTTCTGGTTCAGATAAGCCTTGTCAGTTGGGTCAGCTGAAGCATCTAATGCCAAAGCATAAAATATGGATGCCTCATTATCGTCAGGATACGTAATATGTATATTTTCCATTGCTTTCTCGTACTTAATGCAACGCGTATGATGGTCAGTTTTATTCCAGTCTTCGTAAAATGCAGCTATGGCGTTGATATAAGCGGATTCTCTTTTTGACTTTTCGATGATGGTTTTTGCAATTTCAATAGCTTTACTGCCTTTCTTAAGTTCATCTTCCGTAGGTGAAGTCCATAATGGATGGAAATTACACATAGCTACACCCCAGTATGCCATGGCACATTCTGGGTCATAACCGATAATTTTTGCGAACACTTTTTCAGATTCGTCATATTCGAAAGAATGCAATAGTTCTATCGCTAGGTTGAAATCATTTTTTGATTTTTCCCTACAGGTCATTTCAAAATTAACCGAACCAAATTGCTTACCGGGAGCGCCGCAGTAAATAACCTCTCCTCTTTTCAGATTTATTTCGCTAATTAATTCTTTTGATGGGCCTGAATTTCTGTCATTGCATGATAGAAGAACAGACGCTGTCAAAAAATAGAACAACCACGTTAAAGTAATAAATAGAGATTTCATATTGTTAAGGTTTGGGTAGTTCATAACTAAACGAATCAACAAAACACGATCACCATGTATTCAAAAAAATGGAGAATTATTTGGACGCGCAAACAAAATGGAATGTTTTGAAATGGATGTAGTTTTTATAAAACCCTGTCGGATAAAATTAAGAAAACAAATTCAATCAACTGAAAGCTTATAATCCCAGATATTATTTATCAGCGCCTATATGCTGTTTCTAGTTTTACATTGATAACACAATCAGAAGAAATCCAGTTGAAGAACGAAGAATTCTTCAACCATTGTATGTAAGACATGACAAAGATAAACACGTAAATAAGTTTCAATTTAGCGGAGCTGATTTTTCGATAAATTTCGTGGGGTTACCAATTCTAAATTCTTTTTATTACTTTTCTGATCAGATACCTGTATTGCAATGAATAATTAAATAAATGATTTTCAAGCTACTATTGATGCCGAATGTTTTAAATCTTCAAAAAATATGGCCCTACTATCTCTTCCAGAAAAGAGCCGTTTTTCTTTATGCAATCAGGGTATAATTATATTGGCAATGTCACTGTGATGAATATCCGTAACAAGATGACCCACTACTCCCTCATGCATGTATGA
>DATMMJ010000454.1:0-4319 GCA_035569795.1 Puia sp.
ATCCTGTGGGAGCAAAGGCGAAAAGAAATGATTTCCAAAATCAAAGCCTTGCCTATAGTTTGGATGAAGGAAAGACCTGGACGAAATATGCTCTCAACCCAGTGCTCAGAAATCCAGGAATTAAAGATTTCCGTGACCCCAAGGTAATGTGGTATGAGCCTGGCAGCAAATGGGTGATGACGCTAGCAACCAAGGACAGGGTGACCTTTTATTCTTCGCTGGACTTAAAGACCTGGAAAAAGGAAAGCGAATTTGGTTCGGATCAGGGAGCACACGGCGGCGTGTGGGAATGCCCGGATTTATTTACCTTGGATGACAAGGGTAAAAAAGTATGGGTACTGATAGTTAACATCAACCCGGGTGGGCCAAACAAAGGTTCAGCAACACAATATTTCCTTGGCGATTTCGACGGGAATAAATTTACGCCCAATAGCACAGATACAAAATGGATTGATTATGGACCTGACGAATATGCGGGCATCACGTGGAGTAATACCGGAGATAGAAAAATATTTTTAGGATGGATGAGTAACTGGATGTATGCAAATTTAGTTCCCACCTTGAGCTGGAGAAATGCGATGACTGTTCCGAGAGAATTAAAAATAACGGATGTTGGAGCAAGTATGTTTGTTGCTTCCCGACCTGTTGCAGAACTTCAAGAAATCCAATCCAAACCAATCGTTGCCGAACAAGTGAAAGTTGCAAAGGATCTTGACTTATCCAAGATGGCAAAAAATATGGCAATACCTTTTCAGCTTAATATGGAAATGGACCAAATCGCAGATTTCTCTATTGTATTATCAAATGATTCACATGAGCAGCTTATCTTAGGTTACGACAAAAAATCCAATCAATATTTTATTGACCGCACGAGTTCGGGTAAAATCGATTTTCAAACCGATTTTGCAGCAAAGCACTGGGCGCCACGTTTGAGCAATAAAG
Source organism: Puia sp. (assembly GCA_035569795.1). Lineage (GTDB taxonomy): Bacteria > Bacteroidota > Bacteroidia > Chitinophagales > Chitinophagaceae > Puia. The sequence continues at coordinate 943 of DATMMJ010000454.1, forward strand.
AAAAAATGGATTTTACTTTGCTCATAGACGAAAGCTCAGCTGAATTGTTTGGGGATGAGGGGCTCACAGTAATGACAGAAATATTTTTCCCTCAAGAGCCATACAACAGCATGCATGTTCAAACAAATGACGGGATAGTACTGAGAAAATTAACGCTTACCGCACTCAAAAGTATTTGGCCTTAGGATATTTTCGTATCTGTATTTTTCCTCCCATGAATTTGATAGAGCAGCGCCAGCGTTCCGAGTGACATTATGAGAAATAAGAATTAACATATTAAATCATGAAACAACATTTGCTGGCATATTTTATTTTAGTTTCCTTCTCTTCAAACATTTTGGCGCAAGTCGAGCAAACGCCAACACCCAATTGGAGGCCCGTATATCATTTCACTCCGTTAAAAAATTGGACTAATGATCCGAACGGCTTGATTTATTTAGATGGTGTTTATCATTTGTACAATCAGCAAAACCCTTTTGAAAATAAATGGGGGCATATGAGTTGGGGACATGCTATTAGCAAGGACCTGGTGCACTGGCAACACCTACCCATTGCAATACCTGAAGCAATTGATAAGGATACAACCTGGAGATTTTCCGGTTGCGCAGTTTGGGACAAAAACAACACAAGCGGGTTTTGCAAAAAGGGGGGTTGCATCGTCGCCGTATATACCGCAGATCAGCCTAACCTAAAAAAAGAATCACAGTACATTGCCTACAGCAACGATGCAGGAATGACATTTACCAATTATGCTCTCAACCCGGTGATTGATCTACAAAAAAAAGATTTCCGTGACCCGAATGTATCATGGAATGAAGAATTAAAAAAATGGTTGATGGTTGTTGCTTTGCCAACAGATCATGCAGTGCGTTTCTACGCCTCTGATAATTTAAAACAGTGGCAATTGCTCAGCGAGTTTGGCGACGCAGGTTACAGAGATGCTGCGTGGGAATGCCCAACGCTAATGCAACTGCACGAGAATGAAAATCCGAAAAAAAAGAAATGGGTATTAATTGTATCGGCGGCGGGTGCCAAAAGGGGTGTTTTCATGCAATACTTTACAGGCCAGTTTGAGGGAGGCAAATTTAAAAACGACAACCCTGCAGACACCGTGCTGACAGTTGACTACGGAGATTGCTTATATGCCGCGATCCCGTGGAATAATGTTGCTGGGGACCGCAAAATACTCATTGGATGGATGGTGCCGGGAATTCAAGGAACTTATCCCTGGAAAGGACAAATGTCTATCCCCAGAGATCTCAGTTTAGTAGAAACTACACGAGGCATTCGCCTCAGCCAAAAACCGGCTTCGGTTATTGAAAATAGCCTGTCCAAACTCTCTGGCAACAGAGTAACCCAGATGAAAAATGTGAAAATCATCAAGGAACTATCCATTGGCCAAAAGACTGTTCAAGGCAGTGCATACTGGCTGGACGCAGAATTAGTTTGTGAACCTGGCACGACTGCAGGTTTTAGGATCGCCGAGAAAAAAGGCAAAGCCAATATCTCTTTACCAGAAGTTGAAATTGGATATGATGCAGCAAAACACCAGCTTTATTTTGACCGAAGCGGGAGCGGAACAGAAAAAATAAAAAAAGAAAATCTGAGACAAACTATAGACCTTCAGGGGCAAACAAATAAAGTCAGGCTCGTAATATTGTTTGACAAATCTTCTGTAGAAGTGTTTGTTAATAATGGAGAAAAAGTATGGACAACTTATATTTATCCAAATGCGGACGCAAATGGACTATCCGCATTTTCGATCGGGGGAAATGCCCTGATAAAATCGTTGACAATTTGGGACTTGTCCCAGCAAGAAAATAACTAACAAAAAGGGAATGAAATGGTAGCGCAAAACAAAAATTTTGTCACAAGCATAAGCAGGTAGTTGTTTAAATTGGTTAAAACAACTATCACGGGGGAGAGTTTCTACCCTCCCCTTTGTTTTTTTCGGGTTTTGAAAAATATGACCTTACTGAGATAGCTTCCAATGGACTTAAGGAGACTAAAAACAAAAATGGAGTTTTGGCTATCCAGGGTAAATGATAAGCCGGTTTAACAATGAAATATTATTTCACTCTAGTCATTTTAGTATTGCTGACACAAAGCAATATTTGCGGGCAGCAAATACCTGCGCAAACATTGCCTCAATTCGAATTTTCCAGGATGGATAACCGCCCTTTTGTGAACAAAGATCTGCCCGAAACTAAAATGTTGTTTTTTGTTTTCTTTGATTCAGATTGTTCCCATTGCCAGCGTGCTGTTCGTAATATTGATCAACAGTATGCCTCCTTTCAAAAAACGTCTATATATCTCATTTCTGATGACAGCCAAGAAAAAATAAACCGTTTTGTAAATACATTCGCCCGGCATTTAAAAGTCCAAAAACATGTCGTGCTGTTACAGGATAATCTCCATCAGTTCATACCAAAATTCAAGCCTTACAGATACCCCGCAATGTTGCTGTATGCACCTGATAAAAAACTCCTTGACTATGAGGATAACGAGGAATCGGTTTTCAGGTTTGTGCATGCGATCAAAAAACAAACTAATTAAGTATTGCCCTAATGCAACCAGTCGTCATACAAAAAATTAATCAAAGCTTAAAAAAAATGAAAAACATTCCATCTTTTTGTTTCGTAGTTTCTCTTTACTTGATTGCATGCCCTAATAATGCTTTTACGCAAGCCCTTGGGATCTTTGACGGGCATGCAGATGTAGGCGTTAATGTAAAACCAGGTTCTGCCACTTTTATACCTGAGACAGGGCAATATGTGATAACCGGTGCAGGATACAATGTTTGGGCCGACCATGATGAATTCCAATATGCATGGAAACGGATGAAGGGCGATTTCATTTTGTATGCACGTGCTGAGTTCTTGGGTAACTGGGTCAGCTATCATCGCAAAGTTGGCTGGATGGTCCGCAAAAGCCTGGATGGTAATTCCGCCCATGTAAACGCTGTGGAGCATGGCGATGGTCTTACTTCCCTGCAGTTCCGGCGTACTGCAGGTGCTCAAACCGAAGAACACAAATTCAAGATGACCCGTGCAAATATTTTGCAACTGGAAAGAAAGGGAAACCAATACATCATGCGTGCAGCGATTTATGGGGAACCTTTTCAAACCGATACGTTGCAAGACTTAGATTTGGGGGATCAGGTGTACGTGGGCCTTTTTGTTGGTTCACATAACACCGATGTTTCGGAAACCGGCGTTTTCAGCAATGTAACTATCACTGTTCCCTTTAAGGGGGAATCGGGTCAGCAAACGCAGATGACTCTGGGTAGCCACGTGGAACTCATGGAAGTAGCTTCGGGTCGTCGTGATATTATTTATTCGGTTCCCTATTCCATCCAGGCGCCGAACTGGACTCCG
>DATMMJ010000455.1:0-4786 GCA_035569795.1 Puia sp.
TTCCAACAAGGCGGGCTGTTGTACAACTGGAAATAACGATTGACTATGATAAAGGAGTTGGTATTAACAGGGTTATTGGCAACAATAACCTTTTTTGTTTTCTCGCAGCGCATTGATGACATCATCACGGCAAAAGAAACGGAGCGGATTGAAAGAGTCTTATCTTCCGATGAAATGCAGGGCAGGGCTGTTTTTACCCCGTCCATTGATAAAGCGGCCGATTTTATTCAAAAAGAATTTAGGGCTATCGGTTTGGAAACACCAGGAAACAGCGGTTCCTATCTCCAGGATTTTAATCTTATCAAGACCAAGTTCATTTCTGCCAGGGCGAGATTTGATAATGATACGATTGCAACCAAAAATATAGTTGCGTTCACTTCAAATCCTGAATTATACATAAATCAGGATAGCGCATATAAGAAAGCCTTTATTAGGCCGGGAGATAATTTTAATAAGGAAGCTTTTAAATACGTCCAGAGCGAGAAAAGCTATTTGGTATTGGTCGACACTTCTTTTGCCAAAGAACTACACCGGATATCTTCATTTAGAAGACCAACCTTTAAGACCGAACGCAGTACTGTATTTATTCTCACCACTTTTGACCCAAAGAAATATGAAATTGAGATGAAACAGGAAGTTACAAAGTGGAAACTGGCAAATGTTGTTGGCATAATCCCTGGCAAATCGAAAAAAAAGGAGTACGTTATTTTCTCAGGACACTATGACCATCTCGGCATTGGAACCCCTGATGCAAAGGGCGATTCCATTTATAATGGCGCCAACGATGATGCTTCCGGGACAACTGCCGTTATTATGCTTGCAAAATATTTCAAGCAATTGGATAATAACGAGCGCACATTGGTATTCGCAGCTTTCACGGCGGAGGAAACCGGCGGTTTTGGCTCGCAATATTTTTCAAAACAGTATGATCCGGAAACGGTGGCGGCAATGTTCAATATTGAGATGATAGGAACTGAAAGCAAATGGGGAACCAATTCTGCATACATTACGGGTTATGAGAAAACAGATATGGGAAAGATCCTAGAAAAAAACCTGGTGGGCAGCCATTTTGTTTTTCACCCTGATCCCTATACGCCGCAAAATTTGTTTTATCGTTCAGATAATGCCACCCTTGCCCGCCAAGGAGTCCCGGCACATACGATTTCTACCTCAAAAATGGAAGAACCGCCAAATAATGAGCCCAATTATCATAAGCAAAGTGATGAAATCGCCACGCTTGATTTGAAAAACATGACGGAGATCATAAAGGCCATTGCAATGAGCTCGGCTTCCATTGTAGCAGGAAAAGACACGCCTTCAAGAGTTGATACCAAAGCATTGAAATGAAATTTAACGCTGACGAATGCTCAAAATTAACAGAGATGGACGGCAGGGAGAGGAATTGAAACTCAGACTATTGTGTGTTTTTTTCCGATATTTTTAGATGTCGTAAACCCGTAAACCTGGAGGTAACCGCATCGCAGCAGATTCGCCGGCGTTGCAATATTTGATTTAACTGAATACCTTAGCAAGAAACGCAATAAAGGCAAAAAATAATGAAAGCTGGGAGATTTTTGTTCAAAACAATGCTGGTTTCTATTTTATTTTTCGGTTGCAAAAAAAATGCTCCGCTCTCAAATTATTGGGTCGTTAATGGGATAACCTATCATGCTGCAAATGTTTATTGGATATCACAATTTGGATTCGTGGCTGAAGATGCTCATTATAACAATATCATTATCAACTTTTATAGCGATTCGGTTTCTTCCGGTAAATATACTGTTGCGAGCAGCACTGTCACGCCTGACCGCCTGGCACAAACTTCCTGCACTATCAGCGGCTACCTATTGTTCAAGCCGGGTTTTGGATCAGTTGGCAAAAGCGGAGATTTTATAAATTATTCAACCCCATTAACCAAAGAAGGGTTCACTGCTGTTTTCAATAATATTACTGTCACAGATTCTTTGAATAATGTGTATACCATATCTGGGAATTTGAAGCTGCATTGAATCTATTCCTCTTTCCTGGTTGATACACTCTCAAGGACATATCCCAATTTGTCAGGATTGTACAAATATTCTTTTTTGATGCATTGTACTATGCGCTCAATTAATATGAAGGCTAAGTTTGTTTTCGTGAACATGAGCGCCACCATGCAGGTAGCCATCATTTTTTTATATCACCGGCTTTTTGGGCAATGCACCCATTTTTGATCGGGCTTGTAATTGAGCTGCGGTTCAGCAAGCGATCCAAAGCTGTCAGTAAACTTCTCCGTGAACTTGTCAATTCCCATTTCCAAACGTTTTTAGGCATATCTTGTCAATTTAAAAATCAGATGCTCTCGGCGCGGTTTGCACCGTGCAAAGCGATAAAAATCATTGTTCGTTCATTTGCCAAAGTTTGATTTTTGACGGCTGGCTTCTCGCTATCTTTAATTTCTTTTTCAACCTCAAATTTATTTTATGAAGGGACGACTGCGAGACATCAGCGAAGGGCAAAAGCAATCATGGGACAAGGTGTCTAGTGCCTGGAAGAAATGGGATGCATTTACCATGGCCTTTTTAAAGCCAATGGGCGATGCGATCATACACGCACTGGACATAAAAACCAGTGACCTAGTGCTGGATATTGCTTCGGGTACGGGCGAGCCGGCATTTTCCATTGCAGCCATTGCTAAGACCGGTAAGGTGTATGCGACCGATCTGTCTAAAGAGATGCTGGCCATCGCGCGTGCCTATGCAGCCGAGCGGGGAGTAAACAATACGGAATTTAAAGTGGCAGATGTTTCTAGCCTACCTTTCAATGACAATTTTTTTGATAAGATAAGCTGCAGGATGGGCTTTATGTTTTTCCCGGATATGGAGTTGGCTGCGAGTGAGATGTTCCGGGTCTGCAAGCGCGGAGGCAAGGTTGCCGTCTCAGTCTGGGACAGGCCGGAAAAAAATGATTGGTATACAACCATGATGAAAGTGTTATCAAGACATATTGAAATTCCTGGGTCGCCCCCAGGCGCGCCCGGGATGTTCCGTTGCGCGAGACCTACTTTGATGGGACAATTATTTGAGCGTGCCGGGTTCAAAAATATTAAGGAAGAAACGATTTCCGGCACATTGGATTTTGGGACTGCAGAAAATTATTGGCTGAACAGGACAGAAATATCTGAAACGGTTATAAACTTATTGAGCAAAGCCGATGAAGCAACATGCAAAAAAATAAAAGACGAACTAATGACAGATTGCAATAGCAAGCTTATCAACAGAAGGCTTATTATGAGTTATGGTTCTCTAGTCATATCTGCTGAGAAATAATATTTGTTAGCCTCTGAACTTTTGGGTTCTGTCGCATCTGCTAATTTGTTAAATATGATTTGCGATTTTATAAACAGACCTGCATTCCGGGAAATCAAAGTTGGTTTTATTTTATTGCTTAAATATTAACGATGGTATTCCCATGCCGATCGCCAGGCCATAAAATAAATCGGCCCAAAAAAAACGCAGCAGATTAAAAACATAAATTAACCCAACCAGCGGAAATGAGATCTGCGGGCTTTAAAAGACAGCACCCATCCCAATTTTTTATTCAATGTCGCCTGAGAATGAAATGTCTTGTTTGTTATTGCTTTTCACGTAAAGACTTGCATAACCACTCTGGGAAACATGCAGCATTAACTCTCGGGTGTCTCCTGCGTTCTTTGGAACGATGGTAATATCCCATCCACCTTTTTTTGACTCGGTTGATGTGTACTTAAAGTCTGTGACTTTGAATTGAATGCCACCATCGCTTGTGCCAATCGTCGCTGTATATGCGCGGCCAAAGTAAGGGAGATACGCTTCAATAGTATCTTTTCTGACTTTTAGTTCATACCCTGGTGTAAGTTGCCTCATCTTCATCGTGAGCGGCAAAGCGGTTTGAGCCTGAAATGAATAATGCTGGAGGTCAATTAGTGCTTTGATAGCTGCCTGTTTATCCTGTTGTTTTTGATTTTTTGCATCCTGAGCGCTGACAAGGCCTGTATTGAATAAAAAAAGCAGCGAGGCCACTGTAAAAATGAATTGGAGCTTTTTCATTTTATTTAGATTATATCATTAAAGTTACAGTCAAAAATCTTTCCACGTTCTGGTATTGACATCCCCCCGCAAATAGTAGTTCGCTACTTGAATTTTTCCAGTACTTTTTTCATTTGTTCTTCAATCTTTTCGTTTGAGAGATTGCCGATACTGCCTTCGTGCGTGTGGTGCAATTTCTTTTGATGGTCAAATTGAAATTCCCCTTTTTCAATTTGATTGCCAACCTTCATGTACGCTTCTCGAAAAGGAACGCCTTTGTGTACAAGTTCATTGACGGCTTCTACGCTGAATATGTATTTGTATTTGTCATCGGCCAGGATATTGTCCTTGATGATAATGTTTGATAACATCAGTCCGGTGATTTGCAAACAGGCTTTCAATTCTTCAATGGCAGGGAAAAGGATCTCTTTGGTGAGTTGTAAGTCTCGATGGTAGCCGGATGGAAGGTTGTTGAGGAGTAAAGTAAGTTCATTGGGAACTGATTGAATCCGGTTGCATTTTGCACGGATCAATTCAAATACGTCTGGATTTTTTTTGTGCGGCATAATGCTGCTGCCAGTGGTCAGTTCATCTGGAAAAGAAATAAAACCAAAATTCTGATTCAAGTATAAACATGCATCCACAGACAATTTGCTGAGTGTTGCCGCAATAGTGCCCAGCGCAAAGGAAACAATCTTTTCAGTTTTACCACGACTCATCTGTGCATAAACGGAGTTAAA
>DATMMJ010000456.1:0-2710 GCA_035569795.1 Puia sp.
AATTGATTGATTGAATCCAAAGATTCCCTCTGCGCGGCTGACAACGCGGAATCAATAAGGATATTTCTCGGCAAATATTTTAGCCTGTCAACATTGCGTTTTTCAATCTTTAAAATATTTTTTTCAGTCAGGCCTTTGAGTTGCGTGTCCGTAGCTCCGGATTTTTTCAGCAGTTCTGATTTCGTTACTTCTCCTTGGGTCTTCATCAAATGCAGATAGCTTAGCAAGAGTTCCATTTGTTTTTCTGCACGCTGCAGTTTTTTATCTTCATTCAACAACCTGCTTAGATTGTCTTCATCATCATATGCGCTGTTCAATACAACATATACTTCTTTTTTGGGAATGTATGTTTGTTTCAATTCTTCCCATACGAAGCACACTTTCTTCTCAATCAGTTTTTTTGTTACAGGATACACATGAGAAGAATCAAGCAGCTGCTGCGCTTCAGTGAGCTTCAATTCCTTTTTGATCAATAAAGCTTCTGCAATAATGTATTCATCGCGGCTGAGTTCCGAAAAATCTTCCCCATATTCTTCGTTAAAAATTAAAATGGTCTCACTGCTTAATTTAAGATGTGCAGGCAAAGCAGCAGCCATAACTTCACCTTCACTACACAAGTAATAATTGGCAATCCATTCCCACAACTGCAGTTGCTCTAAATAGACAACGGGTTCAGTATCCAGCATGTTTAGAATTTCTTTCGGGTCAAACGCGCCCGGCTTTTCGTTATGAATCCTTTTAATGACCCCTGCATATTTTCTATTCTTGAGTACCACTTCAACACGGCAGCCTAGTTTTGCAGCATCCGCAAATCGTTCTGGGATAACCCATGTATAATTTTTTGGCAAAGCAAGCGGGATGATAATTTCAGCAAACAATCCCTCTACCTTGCTGTTACCAGCAGGAGAACCAATATCTGCGGACCTTTGCATTAAATCTTTCATTTCACAGCAAATCTAACATGCAGTTTAGATTAAAAAGATATAAGATTTCGGCTGAATTTAAGGTTACTCCCTTTTTATCCAGCTTGGATTGTATTTTAGGAGCATTATTTTCATCTCCTGGTATACTTTATTTTTAAGTGCAGGCAAATCGCTCATTACAAAACCTTCTGTATTTACCTGTTCTAAAAAAACTGCTCTGTTCCTGCCCGGGGTAAGTGAAAAAATGGATTTATGATTCAGCCTGTCGTAAGTATCTAAAAAAACAATGGGTTTAATTGGGGTCTGCGTTTCTATCGCGATCCGGAAGGCTCCATCATAAAAATCTTTCAACGGCTGATGTGATTCATTAAAGGTGCCTTCGGGATATATAAAAATGGAAATGCCTTTCTGCAGAACAGATTTCAAAATCCTGACACTTTCTGCACGGTTTTCTGGACTGCTTCGATCGACCATTACGGCGCCATTACTGTAGATCAGTCCAAAAACCGGAATGCGTTTCATTTCAAATTTCCCCAACGCCCTGAAATGTTGATGCCTGATCGATTTTAGTATGGAAGGAATGTCCAGATAAGAAATATGGTTGGCTACAAAAATGTATTGCTTATTACTATCGAGCGGGCTCAAAAAAATATTTTGATGCCAGATACCAACCAGTATCATCCATATATCCGCCCAAATTCGTGAAATGTTGTAAATGAAATTGCCCCCTTTTATCTTTCCCCAAAACGAAGCAACCAGTGCGAATGGGAATACAATCAGCATAATAAGTACAAACAAGAAAAAAGCGTAGAGGCTATATATACATTGCAAAGGTTTTAAAATAAATCTCATTGGCTAAGTTTAGAAACATTCAAAAAAAATTAATGGCAATGCGATTGCCATTCCACAGAGGGCGCAATACAGATTATAACTGAGAGCCCCCTTTTGCGCCGGAGTAAAATAGCTTTTCCCAGAAATTATCGCACTCCCCTTTCGCTAGCGAGCCTACAGTTCGTCTTCTACCAAAACTTACGTGGCGGGTGTTGATAATATGAGTGGCATGACGGTTGTTTGGGTCCACTATGCCGTCAACGCCTGCAGGCAAGCTCAAATAAAACAGCGGTACAGACACAAAAACAACTGATGCTGTTTTTAAAATACACCTTCATGGTTACTTACTGATAATTTACTTCTTGTCATAAAAATACAGGAATCGTTTTTAATACTCAGTGGAGTTATCCTTTGCATAGAACCCCAGAGTACAAAACTTACTATCTTTGCGTCTTATGCCTTCTCAAAAATCGGTCGCATTCCATACGCTCGGCTGCAAACTCAATTACTCGGAGACCTCTACACTTTCCCATATGCTGGAGAAGGAAGGTTTTGAGAAAAAGAGATTCGATGATGTTGCCGATGTCTACGTCATCAACACTTGCTCGGTAACTGATAACGCCGATAAAGAGTGTCGGCAGCTCGTGCGTCGCATCCAGCGCAAGTCACCAAAAAGCCTCGTGGTCATAACTGGCTGCTATGCTCAGTTAAAACCAAAAGAAATTGCGGATATACCTGGCGTCGACCTGATATTGGGGGCTGCGGAAAAATTCAATATCGCCGCTCATCTAAAAGAGTTGTCAAAAGGAGATGCAACCAAAATATGCAGTTGCGATATTGAGCAAGTCACAGGGTTTCATTCTTCGTTTTCCCTAAACGAACGGACAAGATCATTTCTGAAAGTACAGGATGGCTGCGACTATAGCTGCTCATTCTGCACAATACCCAATGCACGA
>DATMMJ010000457.1:0-6016 GCA_035569795.1 Puia sp.
GCGTTGTGCCCATCTAACGGAACCTCAGCCCATACATCTGGAGCAGGGCAGGGGCCAGTGCCAGAAAAGAAACCTCTGCCAGCGCGGTTGCCCGTTTGGTGGTTATTATAATACCAATTCCACGACCATACCCTTTGCAGAAAAAACGGGAAATATGACCTTGCGCCCTTTTTCGGTAGTGCATTCCGTGATATACGACGATAAAAAAGGAAAGGCAACAGGTGTGCGGGTGATCGATTCAAATACAAAACAAACGATTGATTATTTTGCAAAGGTCATTTTTGTAAATGCAGCCGCATTCAACTCCAACCTCATTTTACTGAATTCAATTTCCAGCCGGTTCCCCAATGGATTGGGAAACGAAAATGGGTTATTAGGGAAATTTGTAGCATTTCACAACTACAGGGCGCGCATCAGCGCAACCTATGATGGCTTTAAAGACTCCACAACTGACGGTCGCCGGCCAACCGGTGCATATATACCTCGTTTCAGGAATCTTTTGAAACAGGAGACTGATTTCCTCAGAGGATATGCCGCTACTTTTTCAGCAGGCAGGGGTTCCAGGTTTCCTGACACAAAGGGGTTGTTTGGGGAAAGCCTCAAAAACAGTTTGTCATCCAAAGCAGCGTTAGGCCCTTGGTATGCAGGCTCGCAAATGATGGGAGAAACTATTCCTAAACTCTCAAACCATCTCGCGTTGGATACTGACAAAAAAGATCAGTGGGGAATGCCGTTGCTCAAGATATCTATTGGATATGACGACAATGAAGACAAAATGATAAAAGACTTTTTTGAGCAGATGACAGAAATGTTCACCGACGCTGGTTTTAAAGATATCCAACCATCTGATTCCAAGCAGGCCCCTGGACTGGACATCCATGAAATGGGCGGGGTTCGTATGGGCCATGATCCCAAATCATCGTTATTGAATAAATGGAATCAACTGCACAGCTGCCAAAATGTATTCGTTACGGACGGATCCTGCATGACTTCCACATCGACGCAAAATCCATCGCTCACATATATGGCTTTCACAGCAAGAGCTGTTGATTACGCTGTGTCAAAAATGAAAAGAATGGAACTTTGATAAAGGTGCATCTCTTGATCAGGACCTGGAGAAGTTGGATTACGCAGCAGATATTATTCTTAAACCTCCAAGAAGTAAAAGCAAGATTTTATTGCAACCGGCAGCAACACAGTCAAATTTTCTCAAATGGCAAATGATGGTATTGAACATTACAAGAAAATCCTTAAGGAGGCCAGGGGAATCTTGTTGATTGACTGGCCGAGTCAAGCGGTTCCGCGCGGTTTGCTCAATGCAGGGTTAACCGTTTTTTGTTTCTCTCCAAATCAATATTCAAAAGCTGGCTTGGAGTCCGCTGGAAATCAAAATGTGGAAGGCAATCGTGTTCTTCTGCCCGCAGCAGGTGCAGAAAGCATGAATCTCGTGTTCACAAAGATTGAAAGTATCACTGAACCCATTGACATCGTCCACATATATCGCCCGGAAGCAGAGCATGCCAAGATTATTATAGACCATGTATTGCCGTTGCATGCAAAGGTATTATGGCTGCAGCCTCCGATAACTTCATTAAAAACGCGCGATCTGGCAAAGCAATATGGAATTACTTATATCGAAGAAGTGGATATCACTGATACTGCCGGAGCAATCATCAAAAAATAATTATTTCAGGAATCATCATGTAAAGAAGTCTATGCAACCGAAAGGGTATATTAGACAAGCTACCGACGGCCCTGTACAGCAGATGACTTCAAATATTTTTGAATTACTTCGATGCCAGGATTTTAACGCGTTCGCTTGTGAGAGGTTTTTCTATGTAATCCAAAACATATTTATTGCTTTTTGCACGAACGCTATCAAGAGGGTCAACGGAAGAAGAAAGCATGTACACCTTAAGCTTTTCTTTTACGCGCTCGTCAAACTGTTCAAATGCCTCTAAAAATTCCCAGCCTGAAAGGGTGGGCATATTGATATCAAGCAGCACAACGGCGTCAGGAGCATTTATATCGATGTAAGTAGATTCAATATAAACGAGCGCCTTCCCGGGATCAGTAAATGTCTCAATATCGGCTCTCGGAAAAACTTCTTCAATAACGAAACGGCAGAGCTCGTTATTTATAATGTCATCATCAACTACCACATATCTTTGTATCAATTTAGTGTTTTATTTAAGTGACGAGTCTAAAATCAGTTATTCCTGATATCGTCAGGCAGTTTTCCATTCTCTTTCAAATTCGATCCTGAATTCAGTTCCCTTATTTACTTCGCTTTCGATGAAAATTTTACCACCCATCGATTCTACTTGTGCCTTCACCATGAACAGACCCATTCCTTTTCCCTCTGTGTGCGAATGAAAACGCTTGTACAATCCAAAAACCTGATCTTTTCTTTTTTCAAGATCAATCCCGAGCCCATTATCTTTAAAAATAAGTTCAATGGTATTTCCTCTCATCCGGGTTGTAATTTCTATCACGGGCCTTCTATCAAACGACTTGTATTTGATGCTGTTCAAAATGAGATTGAAAAAAATACTATGGAGATAACTTTTTAAAGCCTGCATCTGGTCCACATCTTGGAAATTAGTGATGAACTGTGCGTCTTCTTGCCGGATCAAGCTGCTAATGCTTAATTGTATATTTTCCAGCAATTCGGAAAACCGTACGGTCTCTTTTTTCTCACCCACTTCACGGTTCACCTGCAAAATATAGTTGAGGTCCTTAATCACTTCGTCTAATTTTTGTACTGAAGTAATAAGATGCCCCATCATTTCCTTTTCCTTTTTGGGTTCAAGCTTTTTAAAGTGAATAGCATAGGCAATTCCTATGATGTTTGCAACGGGTGCACGCAGGTTATGCGAAATGATATAGGTAAATTGTTCTAGATTTTTGTTACGCTGTATTAAGTCGTTTGTAATTTCGCTGCGTTCCAGTTCGGCAAGCCTGCGTTTTGTGATGTCGCGTGAATGGCAGGCAGTTCCGATAACATTTTCTGCGCTACGGATAGGGCAATAAGAAATTTCCGACCAAAGCTCAACAGGCAATACAGTATATTCGATTTCTGTAAAGCTTTCTCCTGCAAATGCCCGCTCATAAAATTCTTTATAACGGTTCAATTGTACCTCAGAAAATCCAGCACTAAGCACATTGCTCCCTTTTTTAATTGAACTACCGGACATGTTTCTGACGATTTCGTTAAACGGCTTATTGGAAGTAATCAATTTGAAATCCTGATCAACACTCCACATCAAATCATTTGTGTTGTTGATCAGAGCTTCGAGATTATTTTTGTCGAATTCAATCTTCTCTTCTGCAAGTTTTATTTCGGTCACATCGTGTATTATGCCATAGTAACCCTTAGGTTTGGCATCCGTATCAATTTCAAGTTTGCTTTCTGAAAAAACATGCCTGATGGAACCGTCCCCCCGAATGATACGATAGTAAAGAGAAATATTGCTTAATGAACTCAGGGACTCATTGACAGTTTTCGATGCAAAATATAGGTCATCAGGATGGATAAAACTTAGCCAGGTTTCAAATGCTTGCTGATTTTGACCGTCCCCAAGCCCGAATATTCTACAAGCTTCATCTGACAGAAGAACAGCATTGGTATTAAAATCAAGTTCCCAACTTCCCATATGAGCTACCTGTTGAGATCTTGCAAGTCGTCTTTCGTTCAGTACCCGTTCCTGTCCAGCTTTTTCTTTTTCTTCATTTTGAAAAACAAGCTCTCTATTGGCAATGATCAGCTCTGCTGCGCGTTTTTCTTTCTCATCACTTTGAAAGGCAAGCTCTTTGTTTGCGATAATTAATTCTGCGGCCCGCATACCTTTCTCGTCGTTTTGTACGATAAGCTCTATATTGGCAATGACCAGCTCTGCAGCGCGTTTTTCCTTCTCGTCGCTTTGAAAGGCAAGCTCTTTGTTTGCGATAAATAATTCTGCGGCCCGCATGCCTTTCTCTTCGTTTTGTATGACAAGTTCTCTATTGGCAATGACCAGCTCTGCTGCGCGCTTTTCTTTCTCGTTATTTTGAATTAAATAATTAGCGGTTGTGATTACCATAAGAATGATGATGACTGCCATTAATATAAACACAGCTACTAAGAATTTGTCGAATGCTTTTACACTAATCAGGTTGGTTTGCTTTCGTTGTTTAAGTAGCGCGCTTTCTTCCCGCTGAATTGCATTAGTAATCTCTTGCAGCCGGTCAGTATAGAACTTGCCTTGTTTGGTGGAAACAAACGCGATGGCTGAGGCTAACCCTTGTTTACTTCTTAATTCAACAGTGTGGTATGAAAAATCCAAACGTTTGTGAATATAAAAATCAAGCGAATCTATACGCATCTGTTGGGAAGGATTATCCCTGGTAAGACGCCGGAGTTGTTCGATGTTGGTGAATGTTGTTTTTTGAGCAGTATTTAGTTGGTCAAGAAATGAGCTGTCTTTAGTAATTACAAAACCCCTAGAAGCGGCTTCGGCATCCTTGCCTAGAGAAAGTATGTTGCCTGATTGGTATATAACTTGCTCTGTGTGCCGCACCCATTTTTCGGATTCATTAAGTTCATGGTTGCTTTTGTAAATGGCATACCCGGTAATAACCCCAATGCATACCAGGATAATGCAAGAGAGGAGTAAGAATTTTCGACGAACAATGGTTTTCATATGATCTTTTATAAATGTGACATCCCTTGACAATTTTTGTGGCTTTTCCCTCCCCTTTGAAAAGTCTGTTCTTTTGGAGCAAGAAAAAGCTCACTGGATTTTTTTATCCATATCCTGTCTATTTAATGTCTTTTATTTGAAAGAGGGGACAATGAATCAGAGAGACCAGTCTTTCGGCCAATTCATCATTTCAGACAGATGATGAACACGAGATATGCTCTTTTGTTTTTTGGTAAAGGTATTGATTAATATCGCATCGGTGTATATTAAATGGTCTTCTGTATGTAGTCAGCTTTCAAAACGGTAAAATTGCATATTTCCCTTTCCAAAGTGACCCTGATCTTAATATCCGTCATGCAAATGCTTTATACGCTCGTCGAGATTAACTGTCTCCACGGGTTGCGTGAATAAATCACCATGATTAACAACGGTAAAATATGCGCAAGGGTAGAAATAGGTTATATAAGGCTTCCCAGTTATGCAGCCTACCTTTTCCACAGAAATCAACCTTAGCATTTCCTTCACGATTCCATGGATAGAATGAACGGCATACGAGTCTGCCACCATCTCAATTTGTGCTGTCAGGAGAGTAGCAATGAGGAAAATAAAACCGGTCAATGTATTTTTCATTTTTAATGCATTTTCCATGGCTTCAGGCTCCCTCGGGCGTATAGGCAAATAAAACTTTGCAGTTGAATTCATTGGTCTAGGCGGTTGATTTTCTTTGATAAGCTTTTAACATTTTCCAAAGAGGCTTTAGGTTTTGCGTTGGCGATTGTTTCAAAGGATTTTTTTATTTTGGATCGCCGAATTGAGTGGAAAAATGTACTTGGCGACTGCATAATCAATTATTTTGCCTCAATACTGTTGTCATGAAAACTGTTAAGGGTTGAGGGTTCAAATCAACCGCTCATTCTCCATCAGCATCTTTTGCGTGGTCAATTCCAAAAGATTTTAAAACACCCGTAACTTTGGTTTTTTCTACAATATATTTCAAGGTGAAAAAAACACTTTTCTTCTCTTTTCTTATCTTCATTTGCCTCATCGTAGCTGCACACGACAAACATCTTTCGGTAGGTGATACAATTCCTGCTTTTAGCCTTACAGACCAGGATGGGAAACTTTTTGATTCAAGAAATTATATTGGGAAAGAAATATTGGTGATTTTTTTTTACCCAAAAGACGAGAGCAGTGTTTGCACAAAAGAAGCATGTACTTTCAGAGACTCCTTCGCAGGCTTTGAGAAAGCGGGCGCAACTGTCATAGGGATCAATTACGGAAGCGTCCAAAGCCATAAGTTATTTCAACAGCACCATCAGTTGCCATACATCCTT
>DATMMJ010000458.1:0-2150 GCA_035569795.1 Puia sp.
TGAGGCACACCAAAAAGATTTGATGCACCAGCAGGAATACGGTTGCAAATGTATGACCTATTGGATAGATGAAGAGCGTGAAACAATATTTTGCCTGGTAGAGGCTCCCGTCAAAGAAGCTGTGGAGGAAATGCACAACAAATCCCACGGGCTTATGCCCCACAAAATAATAGAAGTACAGAGCAATGTGGTGGAATCTTTCCTGGGGCGCATCTACGACCCAGAGCAAGCAGAAATCTCCGGCGAGGGATTGAAAATTTTCGAAGACCCTTCTTTTCGCATTTTACTGGTTACAAAGACTACTGACCCCAATTTGCTGAAGCATACCCTCGGCGTTGAAAAAGCAAATGAATTACTGAACGCTCACATAAATATTATTAGAAAAGTGCTGACCCAGCATGGAGGCAGGGAAGCAGAACATGAGGGAAGCGGGTTTGTCATTGCTTTTTGTTCGGCTACAAAAGCAGTTACATGCGCTCTAGCTATCCAAAAAGAAATGGAGGATACCTTCGCTGAGCCTCTTGGGTTCCGGATAGCCATCAATGCAGGTGAGCCAGTTGAAAAAAGCAACAAATTGTTTGGCGATACCTTACAATTTGCAACCAATATGTTCACAATCGCAGACAAGTTTCAAATCGCCGTTGCCTGCTCTGTCAAAGAGCTGATTACGAAAGATTTTTTTCGAAGCACGAGAAAAAATTTTTTGACTTTGCCGCCGCAAGATGAAAGTTTGCTAGAATCATTGTGCAGCAAACTCGAAGAGAACTGGCAAGATCCAGATTTTGACATAACCGACTACTGCCAGTCGATGGCCATGAGCAAATCGCAATTGTACAGGAAAACGATTGCACTTACCGGACTATCACCTAATTTACTTTTAAAAGAATTCAGGCTTGAAAAAGCAAAGGGGCTAATGAAAAAACAGCGCTACAGTATCGCGCAAATAACATTTGATTCAGGATTTACCAGCGCCTCTTATTTCACAAAATGTTTTAAGAAAAAATATGGCCTGCTCCCCATGGCATACCTAGACCTGCTGCATTGACTCATTTTCCATGTGATTCAATTTTACCATTTATTGAACGATTTGTTTTATATCATTTACCATTTATTGGGTGATTTGTTATAGCCCTTCGGTAATTGTTGATATTATCTTTAGTCATTATTAATACTTTAAAAAAAATGTCATGAAAACAATCAACAACCGCCTTCTGCTTTTAGCAGCCATGCTATTCACCGGTTTTGCCGCCATGGCACAAACGGGAAATATGACTGACAATTCAAAAACTACAAAATCAACAACAATGAAAACTTATCTCATTGAAAGGGACATACCTGACGCAGGTAAATTGACTCCTGAACAATTAAAATCCATTTCTCAGAAATCCTGCAGCGTACTCAAACAGATGGGACCTGATATTGAATGGATACAAAGTTATGTTACAGGTAACAAGATTTTTTGCGTTTACAAAGCGGAGAATGAAGAACTGATCAGGGAGCATGCGAAAAAAGGTGGGTTTCCAGCTAACGTGATCACGGAGATTTCGACAGTGATCAGCCCGGCAACTGCAAAAGATTAGGTATCAAAAGTTCAAACCGCTATCGTAAAACCCGCTTGCATGCGGGTTTTATAGTTTAGTACATTGAGGTATTTCATAAAGGGCGATTTTACGACAAAATATAATGCGTATCAATATCCACTCCCTGTCTCAAGGTTTGGTAAACCACACAATATCTTTCAGTGAGCTTTTTAAGGCCTGCCATTTGTTCATCGGTAGCGCCTGACTGTAGGTTAAATTCCAAACGAATTGCCTTAAATCCAACCGGAGCTTCTTTTGACACACCTAAAGTGCCTTTGAAGTCAAGGTCTCCTTCTGCTTTAACGGTCCCGCTTTTTATTTCCACTCCAATGGCGGTTGCGACCGCTTGCAACGTAACACCAGCGCATGCCACCAGGGCTTCTAAGAGCATATCTCCGGAACAAGCCAGCATTCCGCTACCCCCTGTAGCGGGGTGAAGCCCGGCCTCAATTACTGCTCGACCCGTTTCCACTTTGCAGGAGATTCCTTCCCCTATTTTTCCTTCTGCTCTTAATGTTATAATCGCGGATTCCGGTTGGCGATTGTACAGCTCTTTTAAAGGGGCTTGTA
>DATMMJ010000459.1:0-6007 GCA_035569795.1 Puia sp.
TGCCCATTGCAGTGAGCATCGGCGCGGCTGCGACCAGCAGGATACCCTTGGGCATTGTGGTGGTTGGTGGCATTATGTTCTCGCTAATATTGACCTTGTTTGTGATCCCTGCCGTATACACTTTTCTGTCGGGCAAGCACAAAAAGCATCAAACGGAGGTGCATGAATAAAGTATTGAAAATTACTAGCCCTGGTGCGCCAGCGTTTTTAATAGAAAATAGATGAAACAAGTATACCCTTTCATATTAGGCTTATTTTTTGTTCGAGCTTCTTTTGCTCAAGAGCTTCGGTTACACGATGCTGTTAGAATTGCACTAAAGAACAGCTTTAGTATTCAAATCGCAAAAAACAATGTTGACATAGCGGCCATCAGTAACAACTATGGCATTGCAGGCGGCCTTCCTTTTGTGCTTGCAACTGGCTCCGATAATGGGCAACTCACAAGCATCAAACAGCAATATGCCAACCCGGCAAATAATAAATCGAGCACTAATGTAAGCTCTAATGTCTTATCCGCCGGTCTGACGGGTTCTGTGCTGCTTTACAATGGCCATCGCGTGGTGACGGCAAAGGAGAGACTCGGAGTTGTTGAAGAGCAAAGCAAACAGCAACTGAGTTCTCGTGCGCTGGTACTTGCTTACAATGTGATGCTGAAATACTATGACATTGTCAGGCAGCAGAGCTATGCAAAAACATTGGAGCTTTCCATTGAGGCATCCAAGGAAAAATTAAATATTGTTAAAGCGCAGCAAGGCGTTGGTCTAGCTAACAATACAGATTTGTTTCAGGCTGAGGTTGACTTGAATACCCAGACGCTGAACCTGAAGGCCCAAGTGTTAGTGGTTGACCAGGACAAAACAGATCTCCTTACCTTGCTTACTTTAAACCCTGACTCAACCATCACTATAGAGGATACTATCGTGGTAGAAAAAAATATACAGCTCGGGTCAGTTCTTGATTTGGTTCAGCAAAACCCGGATATCCTTGCAGCCAGCCAGCAGGTGATAATTAACCAGCATATTGAAAAAGAGGTAGCAGCATTTCGTTATCCGTCATTAAGTTTCAGCACAGGATATAACTATGCATTTACAAAAAATGCGGTAGGTTTTTCTTTGCTGAACCTCAGTTATGGCCCGTTTGCGGGTATCA
This sequence comes from Puia sp., assembly GCA_035569795.1. GTDB lineage: Bacteria > Bacteroidota > Bacteroidia > Chitinophagales > Chitinophagaceae > Puia. The sequence goes on from DATMMJ010000459.1 coordinate 1,150, forward strand.
ATCTTTCTGTGCCCATATTCAATGGCACGATTTACAAGCGGCAGCAGCAAATTGCCGGCATTAATACAAAAAATGCAGATATCATGAAAGATACCCTTGCATTGAGCTATGCATCCATTGCTGTAAAAAATTTTCAGGCTTACCAAAACAACCTGCAGCAGTTAGAGACTTCGGTGGAGAATTATGAACTTTCGCGCAAGCTGCTTGATCTGGTAGTACAACGATTTCAATTAAGGCAGGCAACGATAGTAGATGTAAAAAATGCGCAGCAAAGTTTTGAGAATGCCGGGTATTTGCTGGTAAATGTAAGCTATGCTGCAAAGGCTGCGGAGATTCAATTGAAGAGGCTATCGAATCAATTGAGTTTTTGAGTTCTTCCACTGTAATCAAAGCATCTGAATATAAGGATGATTCTTCCTTGTAACCTCAGTTGGTTTTAGTTGCCAGGTGAAACTTAAAAAAGGGTCTGCACTCCGTAAGCAATCTTCGCCTCATGCTCGAGCAGCCATTTCTTTCTCCAGATGCCGCCCGCGTATCCAACCAGATCGTTTTTAGATCCAATCACACGATGGCACGGCACAACAATGGCAATATTGTTTTTGCCGTTAGCAGATGCGGCTGCCCGGATTGCTTTAGTATCTCCGAGTCTTCTGGAAAGCTCGAGGTAACTGATGGTTTTACCAAATGGGATTGCCCATAATTCATTCCACACATTTTTTTGGAATTCAGTGCCATCCTGGCTTATCGCAAAATCAAAAACTCTTCTTTCGCCATGGAAATATTGTATCAGTTCTTCAATACAGTTAATGGCGATGACGGGTAGTTTCTTTTTATGACCCTCACGCGGTTTTTCAATATTATCAACATAAATGATCTCGCTGATAAAACTTTCAGTACCTGAAATTTTTAAAAGCCCGATAGGTGAATGATAATATGTGGAGAATTGTTCTGCCATACATGACATCGTAACCTCACCCAATCTTCAATCCGTTTTGCAAAGGTCGCTGGGGTTGCAATAAAACTACTTCATTTTTTTCAGTATACACGCCCAGTATCAGGCATTCGCTCAAGAAATCAGCGATTTGCTTCGGCTGGAAATTAATTACGGCAACAATTTGTTTCCCTAACAAATCTTCTTTTTGGTATAGTGATACTACCTGTGCAGAAGATTTTCTGATTCCGAGTGCGCCAAAATCAATTGTCAGTTGGTAAGCTGGTTTTTTAGCTTTAGGGAAATCGGATACCGCTATGATGGTGCCCGTTCGTATATCAATTTTTTCAAAATCATCCCAAGTGATTATCATTGTAAAGAAATTTTGGTATCGCTTGCACTCAAAGCAGTCAAAGTTAATAGCGCGGTTAGGTTGTATTCTTTGTTACTTTGCTTGCAATTCCTAAACAATATAAAAGCGATTACGTTAATAAAAATGACCCAATTATTACTTAATAAATAAAAATGCAATTTACATGAAACGTACAGCAACTGCCGTTTGGAACGGCTCAGGAAAAGATGGAAGCGGTCATTTAACGACTCAAAGCTCCACGCTAAACCATACCCAGTATTCTTACAAATCAAGGTTTGAACAGGGTGTTGGTACCAACCCAGAAGAGCTTATTGCTGCTGCCCACTCGGGATGCTTTGCCATGGCGCTAAGCTTTGAATTGCAGAAAGCAGGTCTTACAGCCGACTCACTGGATGTAACTGCTGAAGTCACCATTGAAAACGGTACCATCACGACTTCGCATCTTATCTTAAAAGCAAAGATACCCGGCATCACTAAGGAAAAATTTGATGAAAGTGCAGCGAATGCAAAAGCGGGTTGCCCGGTAAGCAAAGTGCTCAATGCTGCGATTTCGTTAGACGCCTCATTGGTTTAGTCACCTAGAACAGTTTTTTGTTAAGATCCCAGCTCAATTTTTTGAGACGGGATTTTTTTGTTACCTCTCCCGTAATACCGGCTCTCCCATATTTTATTTTTGCACCATTTAGAAACCCCGTGAAAATTTCGTAAATTCATCCTGCTCTTTATTTATTCATCCAAAACTTGCTTTATGAATGCCGTGCAACGCATTGAACATTGGGGCGATACCCACCACCCCAAATGGCTGGATATCATACGGATCGGTTTAGGTATATTCCTTTGCTACAAAGGGATCCAGATACTCAACAACATGAGTGGGACGATAGACCTGATGACCAATAATGTTTCATTTGGCTCTGTTACCATTGTAGCGATCAGTAATTTTGTGGCCTTCGCTCATTTGCTTGGAGGTTTTCTTTTAATACTGGGGTTGCTCACCCGCTTTGCATGCCTGATACAAATACCTATTCTTATCGGTGCTGTTTTCTTCATAAATCTATCGGGCAATGTGCTGCGGCCATTTTCTGAATTGGGCCTATCTATCCTGGTGTTGCTACTACTGATTTTATTTTTGGTTGTAGGTAATGGCCCTTGGTCATTTCAATTGACACCCGAAAAAGATAAAAAAAAATAACACGCATTTCGACTGGAGCGCTTTGAGAAAAATAACTGCATCCATAATTTCAGATCTGTCAATGCGAACCCCAGTAGTAGCCGTGCAATGCATGTAAACAAAAATCACTATTCAACAACAATGGCAAGCGACTATATAGAAAGTGTGCAGAAGCAATTTGAGTATTATAAAATGCTTGGGGAAAAGGCAATCGCGCAGGTTGCTGATTTTTCGGAACCTAAATTGTTCTGGAAGTACAATGAAGAGTCCAACAGCATTGCAACGATTGTCAAGCATCTGTGGGGGAACATGCTCTCCCGGTGGACAGACTTTCTCACCACTGACGGAGAAAAGAAATGGAGGAACAGGGAAGCAGAGTTTGACAATGATATTGATACCAAGGAGCAATTATTGTTGAAATGGAATGAGGGTTGGAAATGCCTGTTTGACGCGATCAATCCACTCACTGCAGAAGACCTGCAAAAAGAAATTTATATCCGCAACATGGGCCACACTGTCACTGAGGCCCTCAACAGGCAACTTGCACATTATTCATATCATGTTGGGCAAATTGTTTTTCTTGGAAAGATGATCTGCGATGATAAATGGAAATCTCTTTCCGTCCCAAGAGGAGGCTCCGAAAAACTGAATGCCGAAAAATTTTCTCAGCCAAAACACAAGGAACATTTCGCTGATGAGTTTTTAACAGGCAAACGCAAAAGCGAGTAGATGTATTTTAAGCGACCCCTTTGCTTGCGAAACAGGATGCTGATGATGAGGTGGCCTATTTCATACTCTTCTAAAATCGATTCATCTTCTTGGTCCTCGGGGCAAATGAGTTAGATATATTCTCCTAGGCCTTGATATACTTGTTAAACCATCCAGAACTGAAATAGATATTACACTCTCTCTCTCTGCGACTATTCGGAAATCTTTAAGTCAGAAAAAAAACCTTCCGTACCTACGTCGACCCATAAACCCACAGACCCAGAAGAATTTGCCCCATGCTTCAAATCGTTTACAATGAGCGAAGGTTGTTTATTCTCGTTTATGAAAAGTTTTGCCTGCGAATCTTTTACAACAATTTTCAATTTTATCCATTCATCCAATCCCATGTCTGCATAAGACTCATATTCGCCCGGAGCTTCTTTTCTAAGATTATTGAATTTATAATTGGGGAAAGAAAAATATTGAATGGAATGATTTCTCCTAATTTGGGTGCTATCTCTCCCATTTCTCGGACGAATATAAATGCATTCAAATTTTGAGTTATTGTCAGTTATCCTAAAGGCAACCCCAATAAATCCACGAGCAGAATCTGCGGCATTTGGAATAAGCCTGCTTAATACTTTTACCTCAATAGTGCCGTTCTTAAATTCAATTCCTTTTATTTTAGTGTAAGTAGGTTCATCGACCGCTTTTATAGAAGGATCCTTTATGACCTTGATGACTTCTTTGCCCATCATTTTAGCCACGGATACCGATACATTAACTGCTTCCAGGTTGTCTTTATCTAATTTTGGAATTTGGGAATATAAATTGATTGTACTTGACAGACAGCAACTAAGGAGTGCTGACTGTATCTTTCCAATGTAAGCGTTCATTTCTTTTCTTTGCGATTTTCTTCAATGCTGGCAAGAAAGCGGCCTGCCTTTTTCTACACTAACATCTTCTTTTGGCAAATCAAGGTCAGGTGATTTATTGCTGGTCGATTGCAGGTTTTTCTTTTTACCATTTCTAAATTCATTTACTTGACCACTACCCATTCTCGTGCAATCACTAATTCGTGGCTTATCCAGCCGACTTGCTGAGCAAATCTATTAATTTCTTTGTTACACAAATATGTGCCTATCCAGCCTGCATAATCCCATTTCCTTGTTACCTTTGCAGCCTTCAATTATGAAAACAAGAACGCTTAAAAAAGACAAAGTCAATATTATTACGCTTGGCTGCAGCAAGAATATGGTTGACAGTGAAGTGCTGAGCGGCCATTTGAGCGCTAGTGATATTGATGTGGTGCATGAAAGTACTAAGCGTGACCACAACATCGTAGTGGTGAATACCTGCGGGTTTATTGACAAAGCAAAAGAAGAATCTGTGAATACTATTATTGAACAGATTGAACTGAAAAAAAAAGGGAAGCTCGATAAGGTGTATGTCACGGGTTGCCTTAGCCAGCGCTACCGGGATGATTTGGAAAAAGAAATACCTGAAGTGGATGCATGGTTTGGCACGATGGAGCTGCCGCTGATGCTGAAACAGTTTGATGTGGATTATAAAAAAGATTTGTTGGGTGAAAGATTGCTCGCCACGCCCAGTCATTATGCCTACCTGAAAATCTCTGAAGGCTGCAACCGTACCTGTGCATTCTGCGCAATTCCCT
>DATMMJ010000460.1:0-2122 GCA_035569795.1 Puia sp.
TTTTTGCTCGCCTTTTAAATCAGTCGAAACGCTATATCCCATTAAATCGGCAGAAGCGGTATCACTCTGTATTTCTCCATGTGAGTCAACATAAGCAACCCCATCGCTAATTGACTTGAGTGTAAAAAAATGCTTTACCATAAAATTAATATCGCCTTTTTCACGTGACATAATCTTCCATTGATCACCGATATGAACTGCCGAATCAGGAAATATTTTAAATAATTGATCAATATTCTTTCTAATCAGGTTCTCTTCCACCATTTGTTGCCATTGCTTCTGTATCATTATTTTTGAATTCAGGTCTTCTATGTTTAACTGTGGCAAAATCTCATTCACTACCTCTCTGTAACCTGAAACATTTTTCACTTCGCCTGCAGAATTAACTGTGGCCACAATATTTGCCTTTTTTAAAGCCCCAAGGAATTTTTCTGTGGGGTCGGATGAACTAGCAGCATTTGCATCATTTATATCAGTTTCTTTATCGTTCTGCTTGGAATAAATGTGCAGCTTTTGATATTTGACCCCTATCAAAGTGTTTCCCGACGAATCTTTATCAATCGAAAAAATCACTTCGGCTTCAGACTTATTGATATTTTCTATCGTCTTATCCTCCACTTCCATTTTTGTCCTAGTATCATTTAGCACATCGTATGAAAACTTTGAGCCAGCTACAGGCCTAAGCCTTAATTTAAATATCCTGTCCGGGCTTGTATGATTCCTGTCAGCGCCTGGCTGCATTTTACATGCAGTCAAAAAAAACATAGCCGATATATACCATCTTAATGCTTTCATTGTGTTTTATTTTGTTTGAATTTTTAAATATCAGCGGATTAATATCACTGTTCCTTTTTTTTGTACTGACCGACCTTCAAAATCTATACCCCATGCCATCCACACATAAGTACCAGTATTCTGCATCGTACCTTTCGCCGTTCCATCCCAACCTTGACCCGGATCCCTTGAAAAAAATAGTTGCTGCCCCCAACGATTGAAAACAGCAAAACCTTTCAGCTCTTTTATACCGATCAAAATAACCCGCAATACATCGTTGTGCCCATCATTATTGGGTGTAAAAGCAGTCGGAACAAAAATATCTGCCAGAGTAAATGCCTTTATGGAAATACTGTCTGTGCCTTCACAACCTTCCGAAGTGGAAGCTACTATCGTATAAACAATATTTTTTGTAATCAATGCTACAGGAGCTTCTATAGTAGGATTATTCAATCCTGTCGCAGGCGACCAAATGTAGTTAGTAAATCCGCTATTATTAACATCTATAGCATTCAACTGTAAAGTCTGATTGATGAGTATGGATGTATCATTGCCAGCAAAAACTTTTGCAGGAGGTGTTACATTTATGGTTACAGCGGCACCCTGAAGCGATGGACATCCGTTTGCATCGACAACGGATAATTGATAAGTTATGGTCTTAGTAGGGCGATTAATGACTGGCCCTGCAATTTGTGAGTTGTCGAGAAAAGTTGCTGGCGACCATTGGAACTGGCTTCCCCCGCTCCCACTTAGTTGTATTGATTTGCCATAGCATACGGTGGTATCGCTGCCAGCATTCGGTACAGGAGCAGGGTTTACAAAAACCATTATAGAATCTTCTTTGGTGCAGAGGCCCAAAACCGCAGTCAAATAATATTTAGTAGTTACGCCAGGTGAGGCAAGCGGGTTTAAGATATTGATATTATCCAACCCTGACACCGGCGACCATGCAAAAGACTGTGCATTGGATGTTGCATTCAATTTGACTTGTGAACCTTCACAGATGGTGCTGTTGTTACCGGTGCTCGCAGCCAGGTTGTTATCCAGAGGAACAGTGATCGTCTGAGAGTCGATACACCCATTTGCGTCTTTGATGTAAAACATTTTATTGCCGGTGTCAAGGCTTGAAAAGCTGCGGTTCGTTTGATAGGATATCCCATCTTCTGAATACATAAATGGTGCAGTGCCGCCGGAATTAGCAGCTGAAACCGAACCATCATTATTAGTGCAGTTTGCCGCAGTAGCAATCAACAACAACGAAGGCCCTGGTGTGTTGGCAACAGCAACAATGACTAAGGCTTTTGCTCCATTTGCATCTTTCACATATACAGAATGATTTCCGGACACG
>DATMMJ010000461.1:0-2228 GCA_035569795.1 Puia sp.
TAATCTAATGCAAATTTAAATTTGCATTAGATTATTTTCAGAAAACAAAGGATCGTTTCTTAAAGGATGTGAAAGGCCTGAGCGAAGCACAATTGAGTTTTAAAGCAGACACCTCGCGATGGTCCGTTGCGCAATGCATCGAACACATTGCACTTGCTGAAAGCCTGTTATGGCAATGGACCCAGGGTATGCTGAAACAACCTGCCGCCCCTGAAAAGAGAACAGAAATTAAATATACAAACGAAAAGTTGATAGCTTCTACAATTGACCGCAGCGCAAAATTTAAAGCACCTGAGCAGCTTCAACCCGTTGGCAAATTTCCGAGTACTGCCGCTGCGCTGCAGGCTTACACAGCGAGAAGAGATTCAACGATGGCCTATGTCGCAACGACCACGGATGATCTGAAAAATCATTTTATTGTACACCCAGTATTTGGCACCCTTGATATTTATCAGGCGATGCTTTTGCTTGCTGCACATAGCGAGCGCCATACCCTGCAGATTGAAGAAGTTATGGCGAATCCAAATTTCCCTAAAAAATGATGTCTGCTTTTTAACAAAGATAAATTTGTTAAATAATTTTTTGAAACGATGTCCGGATTGTGAAGGTCCATTCGTCATTTGATTGTTAAGGGAATTTATTTCAAAACATTCAAAACAATTTATTATGAAAGATTACGTGTTTGTCTTCAGGGGTGGCGATGCACCTGATTTAACAAGCTCTAAGGAATTAATGCAGCAAAGTATGATGAAATGGAAAGCATGGATAGATGAGATTGCAGCCAAGGGAAAATATGTGGCAGGCAATCCGCTGTTACCACATGGAAAAGTAATTGCGACCAAACGCAAAAAGATTACTGATGGGGCATATGCCGAAGGAAAAGAAATTATCGGTGGGTATTTTCTGATCAAAGCTGACGACATCGAAGATGCGCTTGAAATCTCTAAAGGCTGCCCCGGTTTTGATTATGATGGCAGCGTGGAGGTGAGAGAAATCATGCAAATGGAAATGTGACCCAAAGAACCTGTGGAGCAAAATCTGTTCTGCAGGTTCTTCTATTTAAAATAGGGTAAAGAAAACCTAAAAATGGAGCAAATCGCAAAACAACTGCTGCAAATTGTAAATGACTATTCCCAAAAATTAAAATCGGTGAGTGAAGACCAATATGCATTCAAACCGGCTCCTTCCAAATGGAGCAAGAAAGAGATACTTGGTCATCTGATTGATTCTGCACAAAACAACATTCGCCGTTTTGTGGTTGCGCAATATGAAGATTTACCAAAGATTGTTTATAAACAGGATAGTTGGGTTGCTCTGGCTGGCTATCAAGGGTATTCTACAAAAGATTTGATTGAACTGTGGCGATTGCTGAATAGCCATGCCTGCGTAATACTTTCGAGGATGAGTCAGCAGGCATCTGAGCAAAAATGCGATACCAATGGCCCCGCACCCCACACGATTGAGTGGCTCGCCACTGATTATATCAAACACTTGCTTCATCATCTACACCAGGTTTTAAATTTAGAACCAATAGCCTATCCATAGAATCTATCATTGTAGACATTGATGGGAGCATAAAAAAATGAAAGCTCTTGAGCGGCAAGCGCATGGACCGGTTTTTTTGAGAATTCCCGCTGAAAAAAACTGTTCACTCGGGTTGTCCGTAGTCAAGTCACGGTTTCAGACGGTCGACAGTAGTATCCGTGCTGTCCAGCTGTATTGCCCGGTTGCGTGCTATAGCGATGCGGCTAGCAACACAAAAAAATATTTCACACATTTGTTATCTTACCCGTTACTTGCCGCTTTTTTTTCAAGCCATGCAAACAAGCTACAATTTTCATCAAAATATTGACCATCTGTTTCGCCACGAATCGGGGAAGTTGGTGGCTGTACTGACAAAAATATTTGGCGCGCATAATCTCGAATTGGCAGAAGATGTAGTACAGGATACCTTATTGAAAGCACTTGATCAATGGAAGATCAAAGGCATGCCTGCTAACCCGTCGGCATGGTTGTTTGCCGTTGCGAGAAACCAGGCGTTGGATGTGATCCGTAGGGAAAAGCGAATGAAACATTTCGCTCGAGACATTTCCTACCTCCTGCAATCAGAATACACACTTGTGCCGACGCTGAATGAAATGCTGACAGATAAAGAGATTGAAGATGATCTGCTGCGGATGATGTTCGCATGCTGCCATCCTTCATTATCGGTTGAATCGCAGGTAGCG